>JBFLYY010000163.1:0-8379 GCA_040756495.1 Thermodesulfobacteriota bacterium
CCTTCCAGCACCAGATCGACATCGAGACCAAGCTGCGCCACCACCTCGTCCGGCGTGACCGCGGCGGGCTGGCCGGAATAGTTGGCACTGGTGGCGGTGAGCGGCTGACCGAGCGCGGCCACCAGTTGGCGGGCCATGGGATGGGAGGAGATGCGGACGCCGACGGTACCGCTGTAGCCGGTGAGGATCACCGGCAATTCGGGCACGGCGTCGAAGACGAGGGTGAGCGGCCCGGGCCAGAAGGCGTCCATCAGGGGGCGGTAGAGTTTCGGCACCTGCCGGGCCAAAAGCGGCAGCTGCGCCTCGCTTTCGATCAGGGTCAACACCGGCTTGTCGGGCGGCCGCCGCTTGAGGGCAAAGAGGCGGGAAAGGGCCTCCCGGTTGAAGGGGTCCACCGCCAGACCGTAGTAGGTTTCGGTGGGGAAGGCAACCACCCCGCCGGCTCTGATCACGGCCAAAGCCCGCGCCAACTCCGCCGGAGAAAGTATGGAAGGCTCCGCGACCCCGCTCAT
Source organism: Thermodesulfobacteriota bacterium (assembly GCA_040756495.1). GTDB lineage: Bacteria > Desulfobacterota > Desulfobulbia > Desulfobulbales > Desulfurivibrionaceae > JAJZRJ01. The sequence goes on from JBFLYY010000163.1 coordinate 513, forward strand.
TCCGCCGCCTCCGGCACCCCTACAACGCCTCGACCTTCCTGGCCTTTTCCTCGACCTCGCGGGCCATCTCGGCCTTCATGGCGGTGAGTTTCCCGGCCAGGGCGGCATCGCTGGTGGCGAGGATCTGGGCAGCGAAGATGGCGGCGTTCTTGGCCCCGGCCTTGCCGATGGCCATGGTACCCACCGGGATGCCCGGCGGCATCTGCACCGTGGAATAGAGGGCATCGAGGCCGTTCAAGGCCGAACCATCCACCGGGATGCCGATCACCGGCAGGGTGGTGTGGGCGGCCAGCACTCCGGCCAGATGCGCAGCCATGCCGGCTGCGGCGATAATCACCTTCACTCCGCGCTCCCGCGCCGTTTCCGCCAATTTCATGGCCTTGGCCGGGGTGCGGTGCGCCGAGGCCACGGTCACCTCGTAGGGAATCCCGAAGGACTTCAGGGTGTCGATGCACCCCTGCAGAACCGGCAGGTCCGAATCGCTGCCCATGACGATGCTGATCATGCGAATCAACTCCTTGGCTGATATTACTGGCGGCGCAGGGCCTTCTGGCCGATGTCCCTGCGGTACTGGCACCCTTCCCAGCTGATGCGGCCCACCGCCTCATAGGCCCTGGCGATGGCGGCGGCGAGATCGTCGGCAATGGCGGTCACCCCGAGCACCCGGCCGCCGGCGGTGACGATTGCGCCGTCCTTCATGGCGGTACCGGCGTGGAAGACCTTGACCCCCGTCACCTCCTCGGCCGCGGCGATGCCGCGGATGACCTTGCCCTTCTCGTAGCTGCCCGGATAGCCGCCGGCGGCCATGACCACGCAGACCGTGGGCCGCGGGTCGATGGCCAGTTGGAACGTGTCGAGCCGGCCGTCGATCACGGCCTCGACCACCTCGACCAGATCGGTGGCGAGCCGCATCAGGAGCGGCTGCGCCTCGGGATCGCCGAAGCGGCAGTTGAATTCGAGCACCTTGGCCCGGCCATCCTTGATCATCAGGCCGGCGTAGAGAATTCCTTTATAGGGATGCCCCTCGGCGGCCATGGCCCGCACCGTGGGCAGCATCACCTCGGCCATCACCTGGTCGTGCAGTTCGGGAGTGACCACCGGCGCCGGCGAATAGGCGCCCATGCCGCCGGTGTTGGGGCCGAGGTCGTTGTCGAAGATTGCCTTGTGATCCTGGGAAGAGGGCAGCGGCAGCACGGTGGTGCCGTCGGTGAAGGCAAGGAAGGAGGCCTCCTCGCCGGCGAGGAACTCCTCGATCACCACCCGGTCGCCCGCCTCGCCAAAGGCGCGCTCCGCCATAATGAGATCCACCGCCGCCACCGCCTCCTCGCGGCTCTGCGCCACGATGACCCCCTTGCCGGCCGCCAGGCCGTCGGCCTTCACCACCACCGGCATGGCACAGCGGTCGAGATGGGCCACCGCCTCCTCGCGCCGGCTGAAAACCTCATAGCGGGCCGAAGGGATATTGTATTTTTTGAGCAGCGCCTTCATGAAGACCTTGCTGCCTTCGAGCTGGGCCGCCGCCTGGCAGGGGCCGAAAACCCGGAGCCCCTGCTGCTCGAAGCGATCGACGATCCCCTCGGTAAGCGGCGCCTCGGGCCCGATCAGGGTCAGACCGATCCCCTCCTGCCTGGCAAAGGCGGCAAGGGCGTCCACATCGGTGGCAGAGAGGGCAACGCAGGTCGCCAGCTGGGCGATCCCCGCATTGCCCGGCGCGCAGAAGACCTCGCTCACCCGCGGCGACTGCCGCAGCTTCCACACCAGGGCGTGCTCGCGCCCGCCCGACCCGACAACCAGTATCTTCATGGCCCCTCCTTGCAATGGGCTACATCTGTCCGGATGGAATGGCCGGCAGAGGCGCCGGTCCGCCTGCAACCTACCTGCTCCCGTTGCCGCTTGTCAAGAGGGAAGGCGGCGCCGGAGCGGCGCCGATACGGCCCTGCCGCCCATTTTCAACTTGACACATCCATGCCGTCTTTCTATTATAGAGGGAAAATGAATGAGACTCCATTCACATAACACCCTGTAACACCCCCTCCGAATCCCATGCGCACGGCCGACAAACACTCGAAAATCATCGACGCGGCAATCAAGGTTTTTTCCCGCAAGGGATTCTACAATGCCCGCATCTCCGACATCGCCAAGGAGGCGCAGGTTGCCGACGGCACCATCTACCTCTACTTCAACAACAAGTACGACATTCTCATCTCGCTCTTCGAGGAGGAGATCGGCAAGATCATCCTCGAGGTCAAGCTGCTCATCGAACAGGAGAGCGACCCCCGGGAGATGCTGCGGCTCTTCGCCCTCCACCATCTGCGGCTGATGGAGGAGAAACGGGAACTGGCCGAGGTGTTGCAGATGGAGCTGCGGCAGTGCAACAAGTTCATGCGCGAGTACCGCAACACCAAGTTCATCGAATACGTGGATATCGTCTCCGCCATCGTGCGCAAAGGGGTGGAGATGAGGATGTTCCGCGCCAACGTGCTGCCGGGCGTCTTCAAGCGCGCCTTTTTCGGCGCCCTCGACGAGACCGCCCGGCTCTGGGTGCTCTCCCCGGACCACAGCTACACCATCGACGAGGCTGCGGCCCAGATCAGCGCGATTTTCCTGGAAGGGATCCTGCTGGAACGATGAGAAAGGCCCGGCCGCTATTCCGGCCGGGAGATATCGAGGATTTCGAACTGGCGGACGCCGCCCGGCGTCTTGACGGTGACCTCGTCGCCGACGCACTTGCCGATCATGGCGCTGCCCATGGGCGAGAGCACCGAGATGCTGCCCCGCTCCACGTTGGCCTCCTCCGGCCCCAGCAGCTGATAGCGTGCCTCGCCGTCGGTATTGAGATCGACCACCGTCACCACCGCGCCGAAGACCACGCGCTCGCAATCGATGGCCGAACAGTCGATGACCTCGGCCCGGCTCAGCTTGTCCTTCAACTCCATGATCCGGCCCTCGACGTGGCCCTGCCGCTCCTTGGCCGCATGGTATTCGGCATTCTCCCGCAGGTCGCCATGTTCGCGGGCCCGCTCGATCGCCTCGATCACCGCGATCCGCTCCACCCGCTGCAGCTGGTTCAGTTCCTCCCGCAGCTTTTCATAGCCCTGCTGGGTCATGGGAATCCGTTCGACCATGTTTCTTCCTCCGTACCAAAAACGTGCCGCCCTGCCATCGCCTGGGATGACGGGGCGGCCGCCGTGCTCGCAACAGCGACAAAAAAAGGAAGCCGTTTCTCCTGGTTGGGCCGAGAAACGGCGAACGCCGCAACACCGTGCTGCGACAGGTTGGAAAATTACCACACCTCAGGGGCGATTGCAAGAAGGCAAGTTACCAGCGATGGGTCAGGGAAAGGAAGAGCGTGCGGCTGCGGTATTCCTGGCCGGTGGTCACCTCCGCCGACGCCTCCAGCAGAAAGTCCGGACGCCATTCGACGAAGAAACTCCCTTCCCAGCTCTGCTGCGGGTAGCCGCGGGAATCGTAGATCATGGTGTAGGAGGCGGTGTAATAGCGCTGCGCCTCGCGACCGTACGGATCGTCGCCGAGCTGGTGGCGGAAGAAGACATTGAGCCGCTTCTGCCAGTAGCTGCGCGGCGCCCAGTAAGGATGATCCCCGGCGGCGAAGCCGTCGGGCAGCAGGGAACCGAGTTGCGGCGCCTCCATGGAATCCTTGAAGTCGTAGGTGTAGCTCAATTTGAGCAGGGTGGGATCGGTGATGAGGATGTACGAGGCCCAGAGGTCGTAGCCCTGAGTCCAGTTGTTGTCGGAGTAGCCGGTGTAGCCGTAGCCGCCGCCCACCTGCAGGCGGGGCAGAAGATCAAGTCCCATCTCGGCGCTCACGGCCTCCTGAACAATGGCGCGGGTGAGGCTCGCCACCGTATCCTCGACCACGTCGCGCCGGAAGGCCAGGCGGCTCCACAGGCGATCGCCCAGGTCGCCGGCCACGCTCACCTGGGCCAGCAGGGTGTCCTCCCCCTCTTCCAGCGCGGAGACGCCGCCGCCGGCGGTCAGGGTCAGGCCGGAGAAAAGGCGCCGGGCATAGCCCGCCTCGGCCCGGTTGGCCCGCACCGTGGCGTCGCGGTCGGTGGCCTGGTATTCCACGCGGGCGAGGCTGGCGCTGACCTCCTGCTGCAACGCCAGGGCTTGGCGGTGCCGAGCCACCACCTCTTCCTGCTGGATGGCCTTGTAGCCGCCCCACCCCTCTTCGCGCGAGGAGCCGTAAGCCACCGAGGACTGGGGGCGACGCCGCAGGCGATTCCGTTCGGCGGCCACGGCCAGGCCGGGATATTCCTCGCCCCTGGCGCGCAGGGTCTCGTAAAGGGCCGCCTCTTCCAGCGGCTGATCCAGCTTGCTGTAAATTCCTGCCAGGTCGTAGAGCACCGAACCGTCGGCCGGGTAGTCACGCACCAGCTTCTCGTACTCCTTGGCCGCGGCGAAGTATTCGCGGCGCTCCACCGCTCCCTTGGCCTCGAATTCCGCCTGGAACTGCCGCTGCCACTGAGAGCCGGCATAGAACGGGGTGGCGACGCGACTGACGCTCTTGGCCAAGGGGGCCTCGGCGGCCAGACGCTGGGGCGCCATGGCCGCGGCCGCCACCGGCAGCGGCTCCTCGCCGCCGGCCACCAGCCGGGACCAGAGACTCGCCGGCTCGATCACCGGCATGGCCACCCCCTGCGCCTGACCCGCGGCGGCCAGTTCGGCATCCACCGACGGGTCCATGGCCTCCTTCAAGGTCTGCAGGGCCGCCTGCCGCTCGCCCGCGGTCCACTGAATCCTGGCGCGCAGCAGGCGGGCTTCGTGCTGCCGGCGAACCTCCGGCGGCAGCGCCTCCAGGGTCTGCGCCGCCTCGGCCAGCCGCCCCCGCTGCAGGAGCACCGCGCTGCGCCGCAGCGCCAGATCCGGCTCCTCGGGGTAACGGGCGCCCAACTCCGTCAGCAGGGTCAGGGCCTCTTCCTGTTCGCCGCGCTCGACCGCCGCCTCGACCACGGCCCGCTGCACCGCCAGGGAGCGGGCCAGCAGTTCCGGTTGGGCCCAGGCCAGGGTCAGCACCTCGGCGAACCGGCCCTCCTGCCGACAAAGGCGCACCAGTTCCAGCAAGCGGGCCGCATCCTGCTGCGCGGTCTCGCGGGCCTCGACGAAAACCCGCCGGGCCTCCTCCCCCCGCCCCATGGTCCCATAGACCTCCATGAGCAGCACGGCCGCCGCCAGGTTTTCGCGGGTCGCCGCCCACTCCGGCCGGAGCACCTCCTCGGCCTCGGCCGCTTTGCCCGCTGCCAGCAGGGAGCGCCCCAGCAGCACGATCAGATCGCGGTGAAGCCGGCTCTGCCGGGAGGGCTCGCCGGCGGGCGGAGCCGGCAAACCAGCCAGCATGGCACGGAAGCCTCTGGCCGCCGCCTTGGCGTCGCCCTGGGCCGCGAGCAGGCGGGCGCGCAGTTCCTCCACCCGCACCGCCGCCGCGCGGGCCGCCTCGCCCGGCTGGCCGACCATCTCCGCCCCCAGCCGATTGAGGGCCGCCAGGTGGGAGAGCCATGCCTCCGCGTCCTGGAAGGCCCGCCGCTGCAAGGCCAGGTCGAAGAGTTCGAGATAGGCATCCATGCTGTCCGGGTTTTCCAGGACCGCCTGCCGGGCCGCCTGTTCCGCTTCGTACCGGCGGCCGGCCTCCTCGTGGAGTCTGGCCAGTTCGAGCCGCACCTCGGCCCGTTCCCGCGGAGCGCTGCTCCGGGCAAGGGCCTCTTCATACCAGTTCGCCGCCTTCTGCCAGAGACCGGCGTCACGGTAGCCGTTGGCCGTGGTCAGCAGAAAGGGCGGCACCCTCTCGCCACGCCGCTCGGCCGCCACCAGGGCCTCGGCATGGACCACCACCCGTTCGGCATAGCCGAGCAGGCCGGCCAAACGCAGGCAACGGAGGCGCAGCTCATGCCGGTCCGGCCACGATTGCAGGGCGGCCTCGTAATCCGTGAGGGCGTGGTCGAGCTGGCCGCTCCGCTCGTAATAGCTCGCCCGCGCCGCGAAAAAATTCGGGCTCTGCTCCCCGGCCGCGGCCAGCTTGTCGAACATCTGGCGGCTTTTCTCCAGGGCATCCTTGGCCAGATACATGGTGGCCAGCTTCAGCATCACCAGCCGGTTGGCAGGCTCATGGCCGTGGAGCCCCTCCAGGGCCTCGATCAGCTTCTGGCGCTTGCCCAGATGCTCCCAGACGGCCAACGCCGCCTGGTCGTCACCCACGGCGACCAGCGCCTGGGCCAGACGGGAAAGAATCTCGGGATCGTCCGGCGTGCTCTCGATGATCCGCTCGTAAAGCGGCAACGCCCGCTCCAGCTGGCCCTGGGCCTCGTACAGATAGGCGGCCTGCTTGAGCTTCGCCAGATCCGGCTGGGGCTCCGCCGCCAAGAGGCGTTCGAGACCCGCCAGGGCCTCGGCCCGGTTGCCAAGCCCGGCATGAATATCCACCACCTGGCGGAGCGCCTCGTGGTCGCCGGGTTTCAGTTCGACGTAGCGTTCGAGATAGGGCAAGGCCCGTGCCGACTGCGCCATGTTCAGGTAGAGCTGGGCGATCCGCCTGAGCAGCACCGGATTCTGCGGTTCCTGTTCGAGCCGGGGCCGCAGAAAGGCCAGGGCCTCCTCGCCCTGCCCCTCTTTCTCGTAATATTCCGCCAGGAAAACGCGGGCCTCCTTGTTGGCCGGCTCCTGGCGCAGCACTTTTTTCCAGTATTCCGCCGCCTGGCTGTTCTGGCCGAGTCTGGCATGGGTAACGGCCGCGCGCTTCAAGACCTCCTTGTCCCGCGAGCCGGCAGCCATGTCGGCCACAAAGGGCCGCGCCTTCTCGAAGAGTCCCTGCTCGTAATAGGCATCGGCCAGCATTCGCCGCAAGCCGGCCGCCGCCGGCTCCACCGCATACCAGCGTTCGAGATAGGGCAAGGCCTCGCTCCGCTTGCCCTGGGCGGCAAGGCCGGTGGCGATGCCCTTGAGGGCCGGGATATTCCCCGGCTCCGCCTCCAGCACCCGGGCGAACAGCTCGGCGCTGCGGCCATATTGACCGCGCTGCAGCAGGACCGCCGCCAGGGCAACCCGATACTCGCCGTTGGCCGGAGCCATCTCCACCAGCCGTTCCAGATGGGACAAGGCCTGCGCCGGCTTCTTGAGCAGAAGCCAGATGCGGGCCAGCTCCCAGCGCGCGGCCTCGTTCTCCGGTTTGAGCCGGAGAACCTCCTCATAGAGGCCGGCGGCCGCGGCCGGACGGCCGGCACGGGCCTGGACCCGCGCCTCGTCCCACAGCGATTTCCATCGCGCCTTGGGTTGCGCGCCTTGCTGGACGATCTCCCGGCGCGGCACCGGTTCGCCCGGAGCGGTCACCGGGGCGGCATGGGCCGAGGGAGGGAGCAGGTGGGGCAGCAGGCAGAGCAGACCCGGCAGCCAGCGGAGCGGACGCAGCCGGACCGGCGGAGCGGTGCATCTCTCCCCCGTCCCTGCCTGCCGCCTCTTCGCGTAATCCGTCGGAAAGGACATAGCGCTGGTCGGCCGCCTAGCGGCCCTGGTAGAAGGCGGCGACCGCAGCCACCACCTCCTGCTGCATGGCCTCGGTCAGTTCGGGATAGATCGGCAGGGCCAGGGTCTCCCGGGCCGCCTTTTCCGCCTCGGGGAAGGAGAGCTGGTGATAGCCGAGGCTGGCCACGCACTCCTGCCGGTGGAGCGGCACCGGGTAGTAGATCTCGGCGCCGATGGAGGCGGCGTGCAGGTGGTTGATGAGTGCGTCCCGCGCTTCAGCCCGGATGACGAACTGGTTGTAGATGTGGTGGTCGGCGCCATCCTGGCCGGCCAGGTCGGCATACACCGCCCTGGGCAGGCTCACCCGGCCGCTTTCCGGCAGGCCGGCCGCGGC
>JBFLYY010000164.1:0-4851 GCA_040756495.1 Thermodesulfobacteriota bacterium
TAACTTCTGGCTCCATCCGTCGCTGATCCTGATTCTGGGCGCGCTGGCCCTGCCGTTCTTCCGCGGCGTGCTGCGCAAGCCCTATCTGCTCGCCATTCCCACCCTGGCCTTTGCCGCGGTGCTCTTCATGCCGCGCGGCACCTTCGGCGTCTTCCAGTTCCTCGACTGGTACGTGACCTTCGGCCGGGTCGACAATCTGAGCCTGGTCTTTGCCTACATCATGACGCTGATGTGCATCATCGGCACCCTCTACGGCCTGCACGTGGAGAACGAGTTCGAGCACATGGCCGCCTGGCTCTATGTGGCCGGCTCGCTGGGCGTCATCTTTGCCGCCGATTACCTGGTGCTCTTCCTCTTCTGGGAGATCATGGCCTTTTCCTCGGTCTTTTTGGTCTGGTTCCGCAAGCGCAAGGAATCGCTGGCCACCGGTTACCGCTATCTTCTGGTCCATACCGCAGGCGGCCTCGCTCTGCTGGCCGGCTTTGTCCTCCGCTACCAGGCCACGGGCGGCGATCTCTCCTTCGGCCCGGTGGGGGTGGATAATCCGACCCTTGCCACCTACCTCATCATGATCGGCTTCATCCTCAATGCCGCGGTGCCGCCGTTCCATGCCTGGCTGCCCGACGCCTACGGCGAGGCCACGGTCTCCGGCGCGGTCTTCATGTGCGCCTTCACCACCAAGACCGCGGTCTATGCCCTGGCCCGGGGATTTGCCGGCATGGAGATCCTGGTGCCATTGGGCGTCTGCATGGCCCTCTACGGTGTGGTCTACGCGGTGCTCGAAAACGACTCCCGCCGGCTGCTCGCCTACCACATCATCAGCCAGGTCGGCTACATGGTGGCCGGTGTCGGCATCGGCACCGAGATGGCGATCAACGGCGCCTGCGCCCACGCCTTTGCCCACATCCTCTACAAGGGGCTCCTCTTCATGGGCACCGGTTCGGTGCTCTACATGACGGGCAAGAGCAAGTTCTCCGAGCTGGGCGGCCTCTACAAGAAGATGCCGCTGGCCTTCCTCTATACCCTGATCGGCGGCCTCTCCATCTCCGCCTTCCCGCTCTTTAGCGGCTTTGTCAGCAAGTCGATGATCGTGGCCGCCGGCTTCAGCGAACACATCTACTGGGCCGCCTTCCTCCTGATGCTCGCCTCGGCCGGTACCTTCCTCCACACCGGTCTCAAGGTGCCGTACTTCATCTGGTTCGGCAAGAACAACTGCTCGCAGGAGACCTGGGAGAAGGCGGCGGACCCGCCATGGAACATGCAGGCCGCCATGATTATCGCCTCGGTGCTCTGCATCTTCATCGGCTCCTACACGCCGTACCTCTACAACATGCTGCCCTATCCGGTGGACTACGAGCCATACTCCGGCTACCACCTCTCCGAGACCCTGCAGATTCTGCTCTTCACCGCCCTGGGCTTCTTCCTCTTCATCAAGAAGCTGGCGCCGGAGCCGACCATCAGCATCGACCTCGACTGGTTCTACCGCATGGGCGGCCGCGGCTTCCTCTGGCTGGCCAAAAAGCCGATCCAGTGGACGGACAACGCGGTGAGCGAAGCATACCGCTACCTCGGCCTCTTCCCGCTCATGACCACCGCCCGTTTCTGGTCCTGGTTTGACTGGCACGCCATCGACGGCGTGGTGGACGGGGTGGCCAAGGTGGTGCGCGGGGTGGGCGGGCAGGTCCGCAAGGTGCAGGCCGGCCAGCTCCAGTACAACATCTTCTACGCCGTTTCCATCGTGGCCCTGCTGGTCACCCTCTACGTATTTTCGAGCTGAGGATCGCGATCATGGATTTTCTCGTACTGAACACCGGCTTTCCCTACCTGAGCGCCCTCATCTTCCTGCCGCTCGTTGGCGCCTTGCTGCTGCTGGCCATGCCGGGGGAGAATGCCTGCCGCAACTGGACCCTCATCGTCACCGTGGTCACGGCGCTCCTCTCTCTGCCCCTCTACCGAAACTTCGATCTCACCACCCATCTCTACCAGTTCGGTGAGCACCACGTCTGGATTCCGGCCCTCAACATCAACTACACCCTGGGCATCGACGGCATCAGCCTGCTGCTCATCCTGCTCACGACGCTGCTCATGCCGCTCTGCGTGCTCGGTTCCTGGCGCTACATCGAAAAACGGGTCAAGGAGTTCATGTTCTGCCTTCTGCTCATGGAGACCTCCATGCTCGGCGTCTTCATGGCCCTCGACCTCGTCCTCTTCTACGTCTTCTGGGAGGCGATGCTGATTCCCATGTACCTGCTCATCGCCGTCTGGGGCGGGCCGCGGAAGACCTATGCCTCGATCAAGTTCTTCCTCTATACCCTGGCCGGCTCGGTGCTCCTCCTGGTGGCGATCATCGCCCTCTATCTGAACACCGATCCGCACACCTTCAGCATCCCGCTCCTCATGGGCCAGGGCTTCTCCACCACCTTCCAGATCTGGGTCTTCCTCGCCTTCTTCCTGGCCTTTGCCATCAAGGTGCCGATGTTCCCGTTCCACACCTGGTTGCCCGCGGCCCACGTCGAGGCGCCCACCGCCGGCTCGGTGATCCTGGCCTCGGTGCTGCTCAAGATGGGCACCTACGGCTTCCTGCGTTTCTGCCTGCCCATCACCCCGGCAGCCACCATGACCTTCATGCCCTACATCCTCTGGCTCTCCATCGCCGGCATTCTCTACGGCGGCTTCACCGCCCTGGCCCAGCAGGACATGAAGAAGCTCATCGCCTATTCCAGCGTGGGCCACATGGGCTTTGTCACCCTGGGCATCTTTGTCTTGAACAGCCAGGGCATCGAGGGGGCGATTCTCCAGATGATCAACCACGGGATCACCACCGGCGCGCTCTTCTTCTGCGTCGGCATGGTCTACGAGCGGACCCACAGCCGCGAACTCGCGCGGCATGCCGGCATCGGCAAGTACATGCCGGTGTACGTCACCTTCCTCGCCTTCTTCTCCCTCTCTTCGCTGGCCTTTCCCGGCACCAACAGCTTTGTCGGCGAGTTCCTGGTGCTGGTCGGCGGTTTTGCCAAGAACAAGGTGGTGGCGGCCTTTGCGATTCCCGGCGCGGTGCTGGCGGCGGCCTACATGTTCCGCCTCCTGCAGCGCGTGGTCTGGGGTTCCCCGCAGAACCCGGATCACACCGGGCTCATGGACCTCAATACCCGCGAGATCGTGACCCTGGCCCCTTTGCTTTTCTTTGTCCTCTGGATCGGCCTCTCGCCCGAGCCTTTCCTCAAGGTGCTCCACGTCAGCGTCAACCACCTGCTCACCCAGGTCGGCACCCTGCCGGCCGGGCCGATGGCCGTGGCGAAACTCATGATCCCGTAAGGATCGTTAACGGATACGACGGATAGGATCGACAATGAATACCATGCTCTTCGCACCGGAGTTGCTCCTGCTGGCCGGGTCGCTGGTTCTTTTCCTGCTCACTCTGGGTAAGGCCGGCGCCGCCAAGGCGCGCGCCACCACCATCTTCTTTGCCATCCTCACCGCGGCGGCGAGCCTCGTCAGTCTCAATTTCGAAGGGACGCTCTTCTACAACGCCTACCGGATCGACTTCTTCTCCCAGCTCGTCAAGATGGTGCTGGCCGCCGGTTTCGTCGTGGTGCTGCTCTTGGGCCGTCAGCTCAAGGGAATCGCCGACGAGGTGCGGGCCGAATACTACCTCTTCCTCACCATGAGCGTGCTCGGTCTCATGATGCTGGTGAGCAGCGTCGAGTTGCTCACCCTCTTCATCGCCCTCGAACTCTCCTCCTATTCCCTCTACCTGCTGGTGCCCATGCGCGACGATCATGCCGGGCTGCGCTTGCAGATGGAGGCGGGGGTCAAGTACATCCTCTTCGGCGTGGTGGCCACCGGCATCATGCTCTTCGGCATGAGCTACCTCTTCGGTCTCACCGGCACCACCTATCTCGGCGAGCTGCTCACCCGGCTCCAGCCGATCATGGCCCAGCCCGCCGCTGTTGTCGGCCTGGCCATGGTGATGTGCGGCTTCTTCTACAAGCTGGCGGTCTTCCCCTTCCATTTCTGGGTGCCGGACGTCTATCAGGGCGCCTCCAACGAGACCACCGCCTTCATCGCCACCGTGCCGAAGATCGCGGCCGTGGCGCTCTTGATCCGCATGGCCACCATGATCGCCCCCGGCGGCTGGCCGGTGGTGAACCTGCTGGTGGTGCTCTCGGTCGCTTCCATGTTCTACGGCAACCTCGTGGCCCTGGTGCAGAAGGACATCAAGCGCATGCTGGGCTTCTCCGGCATCGCCCATGCCGGCTACGTTTTGCTCGGCGTGCTGACCCTGGGGCAGACGGGCTATGCCGCGGCGATGTATTACATCATCGGCTACCTGGTCATGAACCTCGCCTGCTTCCTGGTGATCTGCGCGGTTTCGCAGAAGGGCGAGAACCTCCAGATCGACGACCTGAGCGGGCTCCATCAGCGCTCGCCGCTCCTGGCCCTGACGCTCGCGGTGGGCATGTTCGCCCTGGCCGGCATCCCGCCCTTTGTCGGTTTCATGGGCAAGTTCATGCTGCTGGCCAATGCCCTGAACGAGGGGTACCTGGCCCTGGTCATCCTCGCCGCCATCAACACGGCGATCTCCATCTTCTACTACCTCTCCGTGGTCCGCGTGGCCTACACCACCAGCCCGGAAGGGTACCCGGCCGTCCAGGTCGCCGGTACCACCAAGCTGGTGGGCGTGCTCCTGATGCTGGTCATCATTGCCATGGGCATCCTGCCCACCGCGGTGATGGACATCGCCACCAGCGCCGTCCGCGTCCTGCTGTAGTTTCTCTTGCCGCCGGCAGGTGCCTTTGGGCATCTGCCGGGTTTTTCGCAAGACAATTGGGAACAGTCAACTAGTACTCT
>JBFLYY010000165.1:0-7476 GCA_040756495.1 Thermodesulfobacteriota bacterium
GGGCGGCCTGGATGGCCTTGGTCTTGATGGTGTTGACGATGTTGATCGCCTCGTCCAACGCACCGTCCGCGGTCTGCACCATGGAGATACCGTCGTTGGCGTTCCGCACCGCCTGGCCCAGACCGAGAGACTGGGAGCGGAGGGAGTCGGCGATCGCCATGCCGGAAGCGTCGTCCGCGGCCTTGTTGATGCGCAGACCGGACGACAGTTTTTCGAGGGACGCCGACAGCCCGTTGTCGTTCTTGATCATGTTCTTGTGGGCGGTCAACGCGGCGATGTTGGTGTTGATTCTCAGTGCCATAAGTAAAAGCCTCCATTCTTTTTTGGGTACCTAGGGATTCCTTTCCCGTATCACACAATCACACTTACTGGCTCTTCTCTCCGGCCTCACCTCCTTTGTGCCTCAAGGGTCTCAAACACAGGGGCGGTCCTCCCGCCCGAAAAATCCACCGTTTCATTCTCCGTATCGGCGCAATACTTTTTCCCTTGACGCTTTTTTCAAAAAAAATCAGCCCGCGGGCCGGCGAGCCTCCGCAAGGAGTCGCCTCGCCTCGCCACACTCGGGATCCCTGGCCAACACCGCCTCATAGGCCGCGACGGCTGGCGCTGTCTGGCCCTGGGACACGTAGCAGTTCCCCATTTTCAGCAGCACCGACAGCCGGCCGGGCAGGGCAAGAAAACAGCGCTCATAGGCCACGGCCGCAGCGGCGTAATCCGCAGCGCTAAACAACGTATCACCGATCACCTCCCAGAGCGAGGCCGCCCGAGGGTTCTCCGCCACCGCCCGCTGCAACCGGGCGAGCCCTTCATCATAGCGGCCAGTGGCAAAAAAGGTGCGGATCACGAAGTGCAACCCATCGAGGTTGGCCGGGTCACGGGCGAGAAATCGCTCCATCTCCCTGATCGCCTCGGCGCTCCTCCCCTGGCAGGCATGCCACCGCGCGAGCAAGATCAGGAATCCCGAGGACTCCCCGTCAACCAGCTCCCATGCCCGCAGAATATCGCCAACCTCGGTGCCCTCTCCTTTTTCGAGCAACGTCGTCAGCCGTTCAACTTGGTTCTCGAAAAATGGCCGCAGCAGATTGGCCGCCCCTTCACAACCGCCGGCGGCCCCAACGATTCGAGCCACCCACCGCGGCAACAGATGGGGGAAATTATCCCCCCCCGCGCCAGGATTGGCATAGCGCTGGGCGAAACCAAACCATTCCTCGCAAAATTTTCGCCGCACACCCGCAACCGTCTCCGTCACCCCGGAATTTCTATCCTCGGCTCCTTGCCAATCATTGGCAGCCGCAACAAAATCCAACATGCCGGCATTGGCCTCACCGGAAAGGAGCAGCACGTTCGTGTTCACCGGACCGGATGCCTTGAGCCCGTTTGCCAACCGCCGGGCCACGGCATAATTGCCCGCAGCGAGTTGCACGGCGAGTTGCTCCTCCCCTGCGCCGCAACCGCATTCGGACAAGACAGCCTCCGCCTCAAGGTGGACAAGCAACTTTTCCAATTTCTCCGCATATCCCTGCAACACCTCAAGACGCTGTTGGTTGACCCCCTGGATTCGCGCAAGTTCCGCCGTGACCCAGGGGATGTAGCCTTCCCGCCGGCCCACCAACTCATTGCGTTCCCGCTGTCGATCGTTATCGCTGAGCATGCCAAAGGTGAGTTCCAGAAGAGGCAACCACACCGCTCCAACACTGTCCAACTCGCCATTGAATCGGTCAAGACGGCCCAAAATCTCCCGCGACGATGCCGGGAGATCCGCCACGGAACGCCAGGGCCCAGGCTTTTTTGCCAACCGGGCGACCTCTTTCTGAGCCTCCTGCCCCATGCGGCAGGCAACGGCCAAATCCTCCTCCATCTTTCGAATTGCGGCAATTTGCGCGCTCCCTGCAGCCAGAAATTCCGCCACCCGGAAATGCGGTCCTTTTTTGACGGATTCCTCGACAATGGCTCCAACCGCCACCTCTCCCCGGAGAAATTTCCGTGATGCCTCAGCCAAACCCATTTCCATGGTGCCCGTGATGCGGGCTCCTGCCGCGGAGGCATTGACACACAGACGAGGAGTCGCGCCGATGATATCCTCGAAGGTTTTCAACAAGCTCAGAAATTGCCGATCCGTTGGCACCGTGCCCCCACCGACTGCCGGGACATCGAATATCTCCCGATCATGGGGCAGCTTGTCCCGCATAATAATGGTGCCTTCGGCATGGTCCCCCAGGGCCGTGGTGTAGCTCAGATCCTGCCCGACCATGATGACCGGATCACACCCCATGACGAGGGCCAGCCCCAACGACAAATGGGCCACCGAGGAGGCGTTCTGCGCCAGAGTGCGGACTCCCAACGCGTCGATGATCCACTGTTGGGGATAGTCTTCGGCAAAGGCGAGGAAAAGGTGACGGGCAGGAAAACGTTTGGCCATCAGGGGTGTGCTCTTGACCATGGCCACCAACGAAAGCGGCCACTCTCTCTCCAGGAAGGGGGCGACCTTTTCAAAATTGAGATCCAGGTAGTCGATGGAGGTGACAAAATCGGGCACAATCCCGGCCTGGAGCAGGGGAGCCAACGCGGAATCGGCGGCAATCAGGACACACCGGCCGACCAACTGCCGCAACTCCGGCAAACTGCTGTTCAAAGAGGGGCCGGCGGCAACCAGCACCGCCGGTTTGTTCTTGCAGCAGTCACGCAGTGCGTCAAGAGTGCAGCTGCGATTGAGAAGGGCGAGGTTTGCAAAACGGTTCTCCACAAAAACGGGGCCGCATTGCCGCGTCGTGCTGCCACTGGCATTGAGTTGGTTGAGCAAAAGGTAGGCCCGATCATTCACCGGGCCGTAAAGTTCCGGTTGCCACTGGAAGCTCGGGACATGGCGCAGCACATGGGTATCTTCCAGGGCGGCAACCCGCGTGACAGCGGTTTCAAATCCATCCCAATCAAAGTCGCCGACGAAAAAAAAGACCTTCGAAGCGGCAAACAGGGGGCGCAGGTCCGTTGCCTGCAAGGCGGCTCGAAATACCGCCAGCGAGGGCTCAACAATGGCGATCTGGGCTACGGCCGGCCGTTCTCGCAGGATAAGAAGCGGGCCACAGCCAAGACCCATACCCAGAAAAACGACCAACCCCTGCGCCTCCGGAGAAACGGTCTCCAGGTGGCTGGCAATTCCTGGCCAAGGCGTTGTGGCCACAGGAGATCTCTCTTTCGAAGGGGGGGCGGCCAGCAAGAGGGCATAGAGTTCCGGACGATGCTTTTGCAACGATGCGATATTCGCCTCCCACCACTCTCCATTCCCCTGAACCAGGAATTCTTTGTGCATCGCGTTTGCCTTGCCAGTGGGAAGGGATGCCACAATCTCACTTTCAGCATGGGACTGGGCCATTGCAGCCATCACCATAATTCCTCCTGCCCTTAATGAAATCCCTCAAGACCAACCTGCTCGTTCTCCTCTTCCGCCATATCGGGCAACAACCGCTGTCACTTTAACCTTAAAGTTGATCCTTGAACCTGCCGATCTGAATGGACAGCGGCACATGCCGGATCAACCCACGCGCCCTGACCATGACGACTGCCGAAATGCATACGCCCTCTCCGGTACCGGAAGCCTGCCCGCCGCCAATGCCCTCTTTGGTCGGAGAATTGGCAGAGTTGCGCGAACTTTTCGCGAACGGGCAACTTGCAGCCGCAAGAGAGTATGCCTCCCAACTTCTGGCATTGGCACCCCGACACGATGGCGTCCTGCAGCTTCTCGGGCTGATCCATTTGAGCGAGGGCAACGCGGCGCAGGCCTGCCATGCCTTCAGGGAGGCCCTCCAGGTGGCACCGAACAATGCCAGCCATCATTACCACCTTGGCGTGGCATTGTTGCGACAAGGCCAATACCCTGAAGCGATCCCCACACTGCATGCCGCAACGGTTCTCCGTCAGAACTTCGGCGAGGCCTACCTCGCCCTCGGCAACGCCTTCATGCTCAGCCACCAGGCGAGCGAGGCGATTGGCCCCTACCTGGCAGCACGCTGCACCCCCCACCTGAGAGCCAGCGTCTCCTACAATCTGGCCATGGCATACATGAAGCTGGAACTCTGGCCAGCCGCCCTTCAAGAACTCCAACAAGCGGCCGTCGCTGAGCCGGCCAACGCGGATGTGCTCGACCAGATGGCTTTTCTCTTCACGAAAGAGGGCCGACTGCCAGAGGCGGCGCACGCCTTGGAAGAGGCTCTCAAGATCGCGCCCGGACGGACAGATCTCCAGGAAAAACTGGCTGGAACTTTGCTCCAGCTCGATGACTGCCATGGCGCCATATTTCATTACCGCACGGTCGTGGCCAGCCAGCCCGACAACCATCGCGCCCTCAACAATCTGGGCCTCGCGCTCCAGCAGACAGAGCAGCACAGCGAGGCCATCGCCTTATACCAGGAAACGATCGAACGTTTAGGCGATATCGCCGAACTGCACTGCAATCTCGGCAATTCCCTTGTCGCCATGGGAAGACGGGAAGAAGCGGCAGATGCCTTCGGCACCGCGGTCCGCCTCAAACCGGACTACCATGCCGCCCGCTTCAACCTGGGCGTCGTCCTCCAAAAACTCCGCCGTTTTCCCGAGGCTGAGAGTGTCTATCGCCGGTTATTGGAAACGCAGCCATCCGATGCCGCCCTCCTTTTCAACCTCGCCCTGGTGCACCAGGCTCAGGAAAGGAACGATGAGGCGATTGCCGGCTACAGCCAGGCGATTGAACTGGCCCCAACCCATATCATGGCACACTACAATCTGGGTATCGCCTTGCATGATTCCGGCCGCCTCAGCGAGGCCATTGCCCATTTCCGTCAAGCCCAAGATCTCGATCCGGCAAACCCTCATATCCGCAACAACCTTGGCCTGGCGCTCTATGACATGGGAGAACTTGACGAGGCCGAGACCGTTCTCCGGCAGGCAATCGATCTCAAAAGGGATTTCACCGAGGCATGGTGCAACCTGGGCAATGTCTATCTCAAGCAAAAGCGCCCAGCCGAGGCGATGCAGGCCCATGGGGAGGCTCTTGTCCACAATCCCGGATTCGCCAGGGCGTATTACAATCAGGGTTGCCTCCGCATCAATCAAAACGACACTGCCGGCGCTATCGCCCTTTATCGCAAGGCCATCGAACTGGAGCCCGATTTTGTCGAGGCCCACTGGAATCTCAGCAACGCCCTCTTGCTCCAAGGGGATTTCGAGGAAGGTTTCCGGGAATACCGGTGGCGGTGGCGCCGCAAGAGCGCGGATATCATCGTCCTCCCCCTGGCCGAGTGGCATGGCGAGATGCGCCCGGACGCCACCCTGCTGGTCATCCCCGAACAGGGCAAGGGAGATACCATCCAGTTCCTTCGCTACCTGCCACTGATCAAGCCCAGAGTGGGGCGGATTTTCTTTGTCGGCGAGAAGGCACTGACGCCCCTCCTGGCCTCGGTGCCGGAAATCGACCTGGTCATCGACAAAGAGGACATCGCACAGCGTTGCACCAGGAACGACGTCTACGTGCCGCTCTTGAACCTGCCCGAGATCATGGGCACCACCATCGGAACCATCCCATCGGCCATACCCTATCTCCATCCCGACCCTGCTCGCGAGAGGAACTTTGGCGCACTCTTCGACACTGCTCGGGGAAAACTCAAGGTTGGCTTGGTTTGGCGCGGCAACCCCAATCACAACAACGACCACAACCGCTCATACCCCGCCGGGGAACTGGCGGCCCTCGCAGGCCTCGAATGGATCGCCTTCTTCAGCCTGCAACTCGGGGAGGCGCCACCAGCCTCGTTGCCCGGCGTCATCGACCTTGCCCCCCACATTGCCACCTTTGCCGACAGCGCCGCCCTCATAAACCACCTTGATCTCGTCATCACGGTGGACACCGCCACCGCCCACCTGGCCGGTGCGCTGGCAAAACCGGTGTGGACACTGATCCCCTTCGTGCCGGACTGGCGCTGGATGCTCGACCGTGACGACACCCCGTGGTATCCGACCATGCGACTTTTCCGGCAGCAACAACCGGGAAACTGGCCGGAACTTTTTGCCAAGGTGCGGGCAGCGCTCATCGGAGGGCGTGCTGGCATGGCCTCGGGATCAACCACGGGAGAACGATCATGACCACTTCCTTCTACGATACGACTCGCGCTCTACAAAAAGGCTTCCATCTCTTCAACGCCGGGCACCACGCCGAGGCGGTCCAGGTATACCACGAGGTTCTGGCCCACCACCCCCACCACCCGGAGGCCATCCACATCCTCGGCGTCATCGCTTTTGAGCGGTGCGACATCGATACAGCCGTGCGGCTTCTGGAGCATGCCATCGCCATCCATCCCCAGCCGCCGTCGGACTACTTTCTTAACCTGGCAATTGCCAGGGACCAGTGTGGGGATATAGCGGCAGCCATCCCACTTTACCGACAGGCTGTTGCCTTGGCCCCCGAGTCCGCCCAGGCGCAGAGCCGCCTCGGCCATAGCCTGCAACAGAGCGGTAATGTCAGCGAAGCAATGGGGTGTTATCTCAAGGCCATGGAACTTGACCCGCAAAACGGGGAGCCCTTCTTTTTCCTCGGGACGATCCTCGAGGAACAGAAGGATCATGAGCGCGCCATCAATTGTTACCGCGCCGCTCTGTCCCGCACGATCCAATCCGTCAAAATCGCCATCCTGCTTGGCAATTCCTTGAACCGGCAGGGCCTGTTCAACGAGGCCACCCGCTGCTACCGCTACGCCCTTTCTTTCATGCACCCGCAAAAGAAAGCCAGCGCCAACCGCCTGGAAAGCAATGTCTGGCTGCGGCTGGTTTGCCAAAAACTGCGCGGCAAAGTGCTGAGCGTCGGTTCCGGCAATGATTTCGACAAGGAGGCGTCTCTCTATCGGGAGTACTTCGGCAATTGTACCTCCTACACCAGGCTTGACATGAACCCGTTGCTCTTCCCCGACCTGGTCGGAGATGTCCAGCAGCTCTCCGAAATCATTGATGACGCGGCATACGATGTGGTTTTTTCCGTCTGGGCACTGGAACACGTCCGCGACATCGAGGCCGCCTTGTCGGAAATCCATCGAATCCTTGTCCCGGGCGGTTTTTTTGTCTTTGGCCTGCCATTCAACATGGAGTATCATTCCTATCCATGCGATTTTCACCGGTTCACCAAGGAGGGAATCGAAACAATGCTGGCAGGCAAATTTCACATTGCCCAATTGAATCCGGTCGGCCCCCAGACCCCATTCACGCTGGATCCGAGGCTGCTGCTTCATGGCAAGGCAACGGAGACAGCCCCCTACAGCCATGTGGGCATCGCTCTCAAAATCTGACCGCCTACCCAAGGAGCCTCCATGATCCGCTACTGCACCCGCTGCCTCATGCCGGAGACCAAGCCGGACCTCGAATTCGACGCCAGCGGCGTCTGCAGCGCCTGCCGCTATTTCGAAAAGCGCGGCGCGGTGGACTGGACCGCCCGCAAGGCCGAGCTGCTCACCATTCTCGACC
>JBFLYY010000166.1:0-4789 GCA_040756495.1 Thermodesulfobacteriota bacterium
CGCTGATCTTATGACCGTGGTCTTTTCTGGCGCGGAGGAGGGTGGCAGGCCGGCGCCCATGCCGGCCGCCGAGGCCGAGGCAACGGGCGTTTTCCTGATCGACAAACCGGTGGGCCCCACCTCCTTTGCCATGGTCCAGCGGGTTCGGCGGGCCCTCAGTATCAAGAAGGTGGGCCACGCCGGCACCCTCGATCCCTTTGCCTCGGGTCTTTTGATCCTCTGCGCCGGCCGACCGGCCACCCGGATCATCGATCAGCTCATGGCCGGCGACAAGGAGTACCGCGCCACCCTGCAGCTCGGGGTGGAGACCGAGACCCAGGATCCGGAGGGCCGGGTGATCGCCGAGCGGCCGGTGATCGGAGTGGACGACGAACGCATCGCCCGGGTGCTCGCCCGATTCACCGGCGACCTCCTCCAGGCGCCGCCTCCCTTTTCCGCGGTGAAGCATGAAGGCAAGCCGCTCTATGCCTATGCCCGCAAGGGCATTGTCGTGACCAAGGAGCCGCGGCCCGTGCTGATCGCGACCCTGGAGGCCGAATTTTTCGAGGCGGCAACGAATCGACTCACCATCCGGGTGGTGTGCAGCAAGGGCACCTATATCCGCACCCTGGCCGCCGATATTGGCCAGGCCCTGGGCTGCGGCGCCCATTTGATCGCCCTGCGCCGTTTGCGCAGCGGCCCTTTCCGGGTGGAGGAGGCGGTGGACGGCGCGCAGTTGGCCGAACGCGAGGCAGCGCGAGTCCTGCTGGCCGGCCACCGGCTGACGGTGGAGGTGGCTCTGGCGCGGGCAGCGGCCTGGCCGGCTCTTGTCCGCGCGCCACAAAGCGCCTGAATACAATCAGTTGACAAAGAGGAGTTGTTCCAGTAAGAAGAACCGTTATCCTAGGAATCGCTGGTGGGCATTCTGTTCGTCTGGCGATCTCCCGAATATTAATCAGAAGAAGGAGTTATTGCTGTGACACTGCAGACCGACGACAAGAAGAACATCATCAGCCAGTACGGCAAGCACGCCAACGATTCCGGTTCCCCGGAGGTGCAGATCGCCCTCTTGAGCGCGCGGATCACCTACCTCACCGAACATTTCCAGTCGCACAAGAAGGATCATCACTCCCGTCGCGGCCTCTTGAAGCTGGTTGGCCAGCGCCGCCGGCTGCTTGACTACCTGAAGGGCAAGGATGTCGATGGCTACCGTGAGCTGATCCAGAAGCTCGGCATCCGCAAGTAACACACCACTGGCCATTGTTTGCCCGTCGCGTTCGGCCCCTGCCATAAGCCAGGGGCCGAGCGTTTTTCAACGAACCGTTCTACGGGCATCCGGCCACCACACAGGAGCAGCAATGCAAAAGAAAGTAGAGATTGATCTGGCCGGTCGGCCCCTTTCCATCGAAACCGGCCGACTGGCCAAGCAGGCCAACGGCTCGGTGATCGTGCGCTACGGCGACACCGTGGTGCTGGTTACCGCCACCGCGGCGAAAGATCCCAAGCCCGAGGTGGATTTCCTGCCGCTCACCGTCGAATACCAGGAGCGCTTCTACGCGGTGGGCCGCATCCCCGGCAGCTTTTTCCGCCGCGAGATCGGCCGCCCCAGCGAGAAGGAGACCCTCTCCGCCCGCTTCATCGACCGGCCCATGCGGCCGCTCTTTGCCAAGGGCTACCAGCACGAGACCCAGGTCATCGCCACCGTGCTTTCCGCCGACCAGGAGAACGATCCGGACATGCTCGCCATGATCGGCGCCTCCTGTGCGCTCTCCATCTCCAACATCCCCTTCCTCGGCCCGGTGGCCGGGGTCAAGGTCGGTTACGTCAATGGTGAGTATATCCTGAACCCCACCCCGGAGCAGGCCAAGCAGTCGCGGCTCCACCTCATCGTGGCCGGCACCAAGAACGCGGTGGTCATGGTGGAGGGCGGTGCCGACAACCTCTCCGAGGCCGAGGTCATGGGCGGGATCTTCTTCGGCCATGAGAAGTTGCAGCCGATTCTCGCCATCCAGGAGGAGATGCAGCAGGCCGTGGGCTGCGCCAAGATGCAGGTGGCTCCGCCGCCGGTGAACGAGGCCCTGAAGCAGCGGGTGGCCGAAGTGGCTGCGGCCAGGATGCAGACCGTGGTCACCACTGCCGACAAGCAGCAGCGCAGCGACAGCTACCATGCCCTGGAGCAGGAGGCGCTTGCGGCGCTGGCCACCGAGTTCCCCGACGAACTCAAGGCAGCCAAGGCCCTGCTCTACGATCTCAAGAAGACCATGATGCGCGACCGCATCGTCAAGGAGCAGTGCCGCATCGACGGCCGCCGCTTCGACGAGGTGCGACCCATCACCTGCGAGGTCGCGGCCCTGCCGAAGGCCCACGGTTCCGCGCTCTTCACCCGCGGCGAGACCCAGGTGCTGGTTACCGCCACCCTGGGCAGCGGCGAGGACGAACAGAAGATCGAGTCGTTGAGCGGCATGTCGTTCAAGCCCTTCATGCTCCACTACAACTTCCCGCCGTACTGCGTCGGCGAGGTGCGGATGCTGCGCGGCCCGAGCCGTCGCGACATCGGCCACGGCGCCCTGGCCGAGCGGGCACTCCGTGCCGTGCTGCCGGAAAACGGCGACTTTGCCTACACCATCCGCGTGGTCTCCGAGGTGCTGGAATCGAACGGCTCCTCCTCCATGGCCACGGTCTGCGGCGGCAGCATGGCCCTGATGGACGCCGGCGTGCCGGTACGGAAGGCGGTTTCCGGTATCGCCATGGGCCTGATTAAAGACAACGACACCGTGGTCATCCTCTCCGACATCCTCGGCGACGAGGACCATCTCGGCGACATGGACTTCAAGGTCACCGGCACCGAGGACGGCATCACCGCGCTTCAGATGGACATCAAGATCGAGGGCGTCTCCAAGGAAATCATGGAGCGGGCCCTGGCCCAGGCCAAGGCCGGCCGCCTCCACATCCTCGACAAGATGAAGAGCGGCATCGCGGCACCCCGGCCGGAAGTGCCGGCCCATGCGCCGAAGATCTTCGCCATGCAGATCAACCCCGACAAGATCCGCGACATCATCGGCCCGGGGGGCAAGGTCATCAAGGCGATGACCGCCGAGTTCAACGTCAAGATCGACGTGGAGGACGACGGCAAGGTGACCATCTTCGCACCCAACGGCATCGTGGGCGATCAGGTGAAGACCCGCATCCAGTCCCTCACCGCCGAGGCGGAGATCGGCAGGATCTACACCGGCAAGGTGCAGAAGATCGTCGATTTCGGCGCCTTCGTCGAGATCCTGCCCGGCACCGACGGCCTGGTTCACATCTCCGAACTGGAGGACCGCCGGGTCGAGAAGGTGAGCGACGTCTTGAAGGAGGGCGACGAGGTCACGGTCAAGGTGCTCGACATCGACCAGCGCGGCAAGATCCGCCTCTCCCGCAAGGCGGCCATGAAGGAGCTGGGTTCCTGATTTCCGCCCGGCTCTATGTACCGTAAAACTACTCTCGACAACGGGGTCCGCATCGTCACCGAAAAGGTGGACTCCCGCGTCGTCTCCGTCGGTATCTGGGTTGAGGTCGGCTCCCGCGACGAGCACGACCTCAACAGCGGCAGTGCCCACTTCGTGGAACACATGTTCTTCAAGGGCACTGCCCGTCGTTCCGCCCAGCAGCTCGCCCGGGAACTCGATGTCCTGGGCGGCATGTCCAATGCCTTCACCGCCAACGAAACCACCTGCTTCTACGCCACGGTCCTCGACGACCGGGTGGAACGGCTGGTGGAACTCTTTGCCGACATCTTCCTCAACTCCCTCTTCAATCCCGAGGAGGTGGAGCGCGAGCGCGAGGTGATCCTCCAGGAAATCAGCATGGTGGAGGACACGCCGGACGACCAGATCCACGAACTCTTCAACCGCCAGCTCTGGGGCCGCCACCCGCTGGGCAACACGGTGCTCGGCCCCCGCGAGGTGGTGGGGGCGCTCTCTGCCCAGCACCTCCTCGACTACGTCAAGCGCTTCTACCGGCCGGAGCGGGTGCTCATCGTCGCCGCCGGCAACGTGGAGCACGACGCCTTCTGCGACCTGTGGCGCAAGGAGCTTGCCGGTTTTGCCGCCGCAAAGAGCGCACCGCCGGCCCGCACGCTGCCGGAGCCGGTGGCGCCGCAACGGCTCGTCTACCCGAAGCCGCTGGAGCAGGTGCACATGGTTCTCGGCACCTACGGTCTCTCCATTGCGGCCGAGGAGCGTTACGCCCTTTTCCTGCTCAACATTCTCCTGGGCGGCAACATGAGTTCGCGCCTCTTCCAGGAGATCCGCGAGAAGCGCGGCCTGGCCTATTCGGTCTATTCCTACCTCAACTCCCACCGCGACTGCGGGGTGGTGGCCGTCTATCTCGGCATCGACCCCGGTGTCGCCACCGAGGCCATGGGCCTGGTGCAGCGCGAACTCACGCGCTTCGCGCACAAGCCGGTGCCGGCGGAGGAACTGGCCGAGGCCAAGGACTACGCCCGGGCCGGGGTCTATCTCTCGGTCGAGAGCATGGAGACCCGCATGAGCCAATTGGCCAGGAACGAACTCTATTTCCAGCGCGAGGTGCCGTTGGGCGAGGTGGTGGCCGGCATCGAGGCAGTGACTGCCGCGGAAATCCGGACCCTGGCCGCGACGCTTTTCTCCCGCCCCCTCTCTGTGGCGGCCCTTGGGCCGTTGCAGCAGAGTTCCATCGACTGGAGCGTTCTGAACCACTAGCCCTTTTCAGGGGGAAATGCCATGTCGCACGCCGCCGCCCATCCGGTCAAGCTCTGCTGGCTCCAGCCGGAGCGCGATCAGGATCTCTT
>JBFLYY010000167.1:0-3296 GCA_040756495.1 Thermodesulfobacteriota bacterium
CAAAAACCGTGGCCCTCGGCGCCGGAGGATTGGGGCACGAAGGGTTGGCAGGCTGTTGCAAAAGGTCAGGGATGACTTTTGCAACGTCCTAGAGGGCGTGGTTCTCGACAAAGGCCCGGATGGTGGCGGTATCGGCGTCGAGCACCTCGCAGCGCGAGGGTTTGCCTGCCAGCCCGGCAAGGCTTGCCGGCATCTCCGGATCGCGGCCGATGGCCCGCTGCACCGCCGCGCCGAACTTGGCCGGATGCGCCGTGGCCAGGCAGACCAGGGACACACCCGCACGACGGCAGGAGTGGCCGGCATTGACCCCCACCGCGGTGTGCGGATCGAGGACATAGCCGGTGGCCTGATAAAAATCGCGGATGGTGGCGAGTGTCTCGGCCTCGGAAGCGCTCTTCGAGGCGAAATCCGCCCGGATTTTCGCCTGGGCCGCTGCGTCGAAACGGAGCGAGCCGCTGGCGGCAAAGCGCTCCATGTCCGCCCTGGTCCGTTCGGCGCTCTCGTTGTTGAGGTAATAGAGGTAGCGTTCGAAGTTGCTCGCCACCTGGATGTCCATGGAGGGCGAGCTGGTCACCGCCACTTTTCCCACCGAGTAGTCGCCATCGAGCACGAAGCGGGTGAGGAGGTTGTTCTCGTTGGTGGCGAGGATGAGCTGGCCGATCTCGCCCGGCAGCAGATGGCGGGCCACGTAGCCTGCGAAGATGTCGCCGAAGTTGCCGGTGGGCACGGCGAAATCGACCGTCTTCGCCTGTCCCTCGCCGGTGAGTTTGAGCGCGGCATAGACGTAATAGACCACCTGGGCCACGATCCGCGCCCAGTTGATGGAGTTGATGGCGCCGAGCTGGTGCTTCTCCTTGAAGGGAATGTCGTTGAAGATCCGCTTCACAATGGCCTGGCCGTCGTCAAAGGTGCCGCGCACCGCGATGTTGAAGACGTTGGCGTCGGTCACCGTGGTCATCTGCAGTTCCTGGATCGGGCTCACCCGCTTGTGGGGGTGGAGGATGAAGATGTTGATCCGCTCCTTGCCCCGCACCCCGTAGATGGCGGCGCTGCCGGTGTCGCCCGAGGTGGCGCCCAGGATGTTCATCCGGCCGCCCGACTTTTTCAGGAGATACTCGAAGAGGTTGCCCAGGAGCTGGAGGGCCACATCTTTAAAAGCGAGGGTCGGGCCGTGGAAGAGTTCGAGGATATGGCAGTCGCCCTGCTGGCTGAGCGGTGTCACCTCGGGATGGTTGAAGGTGCTGTAGGAGCGGTGGACCAGTTCCTTGAGGTCCGTGGGCGGGATGTCGTCGATGAAGAGCGAGAGCACCGCGCAGGCGAGGTCGGGGTAGGAAAAATTGCGCCACGAGGCCACGGTGGCGCTATCGACCGTGGGCAGTTTTTCAGGCAGGAGCAGGCCGCCGTCGGTGGCAAGGCCCATCATCACGGCTTCGGTAAAGGAAATCGGCGCAATCCGGCCGCGGGTGCTGATGTATTTCATTGGATTCCGTCTTCCGTCGATAAAGCGTTAATCAAAAGCAAAGCCTGTGAAGAAAGGGCCGCCGGGAAAAATTTTTCGCGGTCAGCAACCGCCGCCGCGATACCCCGTGCCTAGGGACATTCCTGCAATGACATGGAAGTGGCGTCGATCCGGTGCTGCAAGACTTTGGCCGCGGCCAAGACCTTGCCGTTGATCTTGTTTGCCTCGCTCATCCGCTTGAAGCTGAGCAGCCAGTCGAGCGCATTGTACGATTGATTGAGCGAAAGCTCAACCCCCGCGATGAGGGGCACCTTTTTTGCGACCCACTTGCCGAAGACCTTGTTGGCGGCTCCTATCTGGGAGATATCGAGCAGCGCCTTCAATTCCGGGGATTCGGTCTCGAAATACTTTTGCATCCGCGGGTCGTCGAGCATCCCCTGGATCTCCTGGTTCGAGGAGGTCAGCTGTGCCATCAGGGCCGACATGCCGTCCTTGAGAAAGGTCTGCCAGTCTTTGATGTTGCCGGTGAGTTCGGCAATCTTGCCGGCGGAGGAGTACATCCTGAGCCGTTCGATCTTGGCCTGGATCGCGGTCACATCAAGGCCGTCCTGCGCCATCCGCGCGGCATTCCGTTCGTAGATCCCCTGCAGACGCTCCGCTGCCGCCCCCCGTTTGTCCATCCTTTCGAGCAGTTGCCCGGTGAAGTATTCGATACCGTCCTTGGCGGCATTGAGCAGGGCATTGCGATTGGCCTCCTGCCAGGTGGCGAGCTGCTCCTGGGCGAGATCCACGGTCTTGTGGAATTTCTCCCGCTGGTTAAGATAACCCTGCATCTTTGTGGCGAGCTTCGCACACTCCCGGGCACTGGCCACGGGCTTGGCGTTCTTCTTTTCCGCGGGAGGCTTTGTTCCGGTCTCCGCTTTCGCCTCTTCCTTTTTGAGGTTCTGGACCAGATACGCAGAGGCGTTTCGCAGATCGACCACCCGTGGGTCATTTTCGGGATTGACCAGGAATTGAATGTCCTTGAGCGGCATGGTGTCGCCAAAGAAGGGGGTGGCCTGTCCCGGTGTCTTGACGGAAGACGGGACGCTGCCAGCGGCATCAAAAGGCTTCCTGGCGTTGGCCGCCATGGTCTCGGCATCGCTGTCCAAAGTCTTGAAGGCCAGGGTGGAATCCGCCAACCCCTTGAAGGCAACGCCGCCCGCCTGGGAGCCGTCCAGCTGCTTGTAGGATTGCATCATCTTGTTGTGTTGCGCCTGAAAAGCGGCCTCCTGGGCGCGCTGGAACGCGGCGGCCTGCTGGGCGGCCAGGGCGGCGGCCTTCTGCTGGGCGGCCAGCGCCTCTTCCTGGCTCTTGGCGGACTGGGTACCGGTGTCGAAGAGGGAGGTCAGCATCCCCTCGAACAACGCCCCCACGAACATGGCCTTCACACTCCCCGAGGTACTGCCGTGTTTCGACTTGTGGCCGCCGGATGATTGATTGCAGACGATCTGGCCGTTGACGCAGGTACAGGGGATGCCCTGCAGGGCATACGCCTTGGCGGACCCCTCGCAATCGAGCGCCGGCCCGGCCCAGGCGGGCAGCGGCGCCAGCACGGTACAAACGATCAAGAAGTACTCAACAATCCGTTTCATTTGCATAACCTGGGTTCCGACCGCTCCGGCTCTAGTTGGCCGCCATGGCCTCCCACTCGTAGATCTTGTCCTGGGCACTGCGGGCGTCCTTGGCGTCAGGGGCCAGCAACAGGTATTTTTCCATGTATCCGATGGCGGATTTGAAGCGATTTTCCTGGGCAGAGAGCAGGGCCAGATTGAAGTAAGCCTCCGGATACGAGACG
>JBFLYY010000168.1:0-9475 GCA_040756495.1 Thermodesulfobacteriota bacterium
CCTTGTTGACGAGGAAACGCTTGGAGCCAACGGAAACGAGGCGCAGCACGTTGTGGAGCGCCTCCTTCACCGTGATCTGCGGCAGGGACAGCGGTGGCAGCGGCGTGGCGGCGCGGGAATCGCTGAAGGTCTTGATGGGCACATTGCCCAGGAGTTCGTTCAGTTCGATATCCACCGGTGTCGAGCCATCCTGGCTGTCGTGGACCACGAAACGGAGGTCGCCGGTTACCTCGCCCAGCACCTCGCAGGCCACCTTCTCGCGGGCGCAGATCGCCTGGAATTTTTCGATGTTCTCCTTGCGGATCAGGAAGCCGTTGCGCTCCTGGTACTCGGCCACGTAGATCTCGAGCACACTCATGGTGGGGTCGCCCACCCGGATGTTGCGGATCTCGATCCTGCCGCCGGACTTCTCCACCAGCTCCTTCAGCACGTTGGCCGGGCCGCCGGCACCCTGGTCGTGGATCACCTCGATCAGGGTCTTGTCGCCCATCTCGTTGCAGGCGCGGATCACCCGGTTCATCTTCTGCTCCATCTCGGCGTCGCCGCGCTGCACCGCGTTGAAATCGAGTTCGCTCACGTTTTCGCCCTGGAGCATGCTGGAGGCCGCCCCACCGCCAAAACCGACCCGGTAGGCCGGGCCGCCCACCTGGACGATGCACATCCCCTTTGCCGCCTCGGCCTTGGTGGTGTGGCGGCTGTCGATCTGGCCGATGCCGCCGGCGAACATGATGGGCTTGAGATAACCCCAGCGCTCGCCGCTCGGCAGTTGCAGGTCAAAGGAGCGGGTGAAGCCCTGGATGAGCGGCTCGCCGAACTTGTTGCCGTAGTCCGAGGCGCCGTTCGATGCCTCGATCTCGATGGCGAGCGGGCTCGCGAGGTTGTCCGGCCGCGGCAGGGACTTCTCCCAGGGCAGGTCGTAGCCCGGGATTTCGAGGTTGCCCACGCAGTAGCCGGTGGTGCCGGCCATGACAAAGCCCCCCTGGCCGGTGCCCTGCACGTCGCGGATGCGGCCGCCGGTGCCGGTCTCGGCCCCCGGAAAGGGGGCCACGCCGGTGGGGAAGTTGTGGGTCTCGGCGGTGAAGAGGACGTTGTAGGCCACCTCTTCCTCGCGGAGCGGCGAGGACGCGCCGGGCTCGGCGGGGATGAGGGTGGTGATTTTGTGGCCGCTCACGGCGCTGGAGTTGTCGCTAAAGGCGATGACGCTGCCCTTCGGGTGGGCGGTAAGGGTCGATTTGACCAGACTGAAAAGACTCTCCGGCTGCTCGACCCCGTCGATCACCTGCCTGCCGCGGAAGAAGCCGTGGCGGGAGTGCTCGGAGTTGGCGTTGTTGAGGTCCATGATCTCGACAATGGTGGGGTTCCGGCCGTGCTTCTTGACGAAGTAGTCGTAGTAGAAGGTGCGGTCCCACTCGTCCATGGAGATGCCGGGGATGTCCGAGAGGCCGGCCGGCCCCTTGGTCTTGAGGTCGATCTCGTAGACCGCCTCGGGCTGCACGCCGGTCTCGAAGGTGGTGAGCGGCGTCGGGTAGGGGCACTCGGTCATCCGGTCGTGGTGGCTGGCGACAAAGGCGGCCAGATCCTCACCCTCGGCCACCAGATAGCGGCGGGAGCGCTCCACCCGGGTGACGGCGGCAAGCCCCGTGGCCTGGCAGATGGAGACGAGGTTCGAGGACCAGGCGGTGGCGAAGTTCATGCGCGGCCCCACCTCCACCACCCGGGGGCCGGTGAGGGCCGGGGTATCGGTCACGGTCTCGGCCAGGAAGCCGTCGGCCAGGATCAGGCGGAGCTTTTCCAGGTCGGCGGCGGCAAGGGGGCTGATGGATTCGATGTTGAAGCAGAGTTCGCGATGGCTATCAAGCTGGCGGTAGAGCTGGCGGACCGTGGCGGACATAATTTTTCCCACATGAATTCAGATTGTTACCACTGAACAAGCGCCTCGGCTCCAGGCCGGGCAAACCGAAGCAACTCTACCACGAACAGGGCCGGAACGCCGTTTTTTTATGACGCCTCCTCGCCCTCCCCGTTTTCCAGCCCATACCGCTTCATCTTCCGCCAGAGCGTGGTCTTGTTGATTCCCAGACGCCGCGCCGCTTCCAATTTCCGGCCGTGGCAGGAACGCAGCACCCGCAGGATATGGTCGCGCTCGGCCTCTGCCATGCGCAGCGGTTCTTCCTCCGCCGGCCCTCCTGCAAAGGCGTCCCCGCCCATCAGCAGGCTTTGGGGGGTGATCTCTTCGCCGGTCTCCAGGATCATGGCCCGCTCGATGATGTTTTCCAGCTCTCGCACGTTCCCGGGATAATCGTAGTCTTCCAGCAACCGCCAACCGGCAGCGGAGATGCCGCTGATCCGCGGATTGATCTGGCGATGGCGCTGCAGGAAGTGTTCGACCAGCAGCGGAATATCCTCCCGCCGTTCGCGCAGGGGCGGAATCGCCAGGGTGACGACGTTCAGCCGGTAATAGAGATCGCTGCGGAAGGTGCCGCGCCGCACCGCCTCCTCCAGGTTCTGGTTGGTGGCGGCGAGAATGCGGGTATCGATCCCGATGGGCGTGCCGCTGCCGACCCGCGTCACGGTGCGCTCTTGCAGGGCACGCAGCAGCTTGACCTGGAAGGAATTGCCGGTGGTGCCGATCTCGTCGAGAAAAAGGGTGCCATGGTTGGCCAGCTCGAAATAGCCGGCCCGACGGGCCACCGCGCCGGTAAAGGCGCCGCGTTCGTGGCCGAACAGCTCGCTCTCCAGCACCCCCTCGGCCAGGGCGCCGCAGTTGACCGGGACAAAGGGCTGATCGCGCCGGGGGGAACAGTGATGGATCATCCGCGCCACCACTTCCTTGCCGACCCCGGTTTCGCCCTGGATCAGCACGCTGCTGTCACTGCGGGCGACCCGGCGGGCCAGCGCCAGAACCTCTTCCATGGCACGGCTGCGGGTGAGCGGGGCATGGCGCTCCTGCTCCAGATCCCGTTCCTGGCGATAGAGAGCCACCGTCTCTTCCAGCCGCCGCTCCTTGAGGGCCCGGTTGATCCGCACCAGGACGTCGTCCGGGTCAAAGGGCTTGGCGATGTAATCGTA
Organism: Thermodesulfobacteriota bacterium; assembly: GCA_040756495.1. GTDB lineage: Bacteria > Desulfobacterota > Desulfobulbia > Desulfobulbales > Desulfurivibrionaceae > JAJZRJ01. The sequence goes on from JBFLYY010000168.1 coordinate 3,070, forward strand.
GGCCCCGTTCTTGATCGCCGCCACGGCGCCGTCCAGCGAGGAGTGGCCGGTGATGATGAAAAACAGAACCTCGGGGTTGATCTCCTTCACCCTGGCCAGCAGCTCCATGCCGCCCAGCCGCGGCATCTTCAGGTCGCTCAGGATGATCTCCGCGCCGTGCCGGCGGAAGTGCGCCAGGGCCTCTTCGCCGTTGCCAAAGGCGGTCACCTGGTGTTCCGGCCCCAGCATCCGCCTCAGGATGCGGCAGGCCAGCGGATCGTCGTCCACCACAATCACGCGACTCATGTTTTTTTCTCCTCTGCCGCCGGCAGCAAGACCGTAAAACAGGCGCCCTTGCCCGGCTGCGACTCCACGGCGATGCTCCCGCCCATGGCGTTGACGATGCCGTAGCTTACCGACAGGCCGAGGCCGGTCCCCTGGCCCACCTCCTTGGTGGTGAAAAAGGGATCGAAGATCCGGCCCAGATGTTCCGGGGCGATGCCGCAGCCGTTGTCGTGAAAGACGATCTGTACCTCTTTTTCCCGCCGTCCGAGCGTGACCCGCACCTCCCCGCCCGGTGCGGCATCGATGCCGTTCAGAAGGAGGTTGACAAAGACCTGGCGCAACTGGTCGCCATCCACCAGCAGGGGGGGCAGCGGGCCGGGATCGTTGCAGGTCAGCCGCGTCCCTTTCTTTTCGGCCCGCAGCCTGACCAGGGCCATGGCCTCCGCCAGGAGATTCGCCGGGTCATGGAGCCCCGGCCTGGCCTCGGAACGCCGGGCAAAACTCAACAACCCGCCGACGATGTCGCTGCACTTCCCGGCCTGATCCACGATGTCGTCCAGGTCGCCGGTAAGTCCCCCCCGGTCGCACTCGCCCTGTTCGATGCCCTTGCGGGCCAGGATCGCCAGGGCCTTGATGTTGCCCAGCGGGGTATTGAGTTCGTGGGCCAGCCCGGCGGCCATCTCCCCGATGGAGGCCAGCTTTTCCGTCTCCCGAATCCGCTCCTCCACCCGCCGTTGCTCTTCGGCACCCTGCTGGATGGCATCGGCCATCCGGTTGATCTCGCCGGCCAGGAAGCCGACCTCGTCCGCCGGGCCCTCCGGGATCCGCTCGGCCGTGTTCTTTCCCATCCGGCGGATACCCTCCACCACATTCTGGATCGGGCGGGTCAGGGAACGGGCGAAAAAAAGGGAGGCAACCACGGCGAGGAGGAGAACCACCGCGGACCAGAGGACGGTCTGGCGGCCGATGGTGGCCAGGGGCTCCAGAAAGAAATCCCGCCTGGCATTGACCACCACCACCCAGCCCCGATCCTTGCGGCCGTAGGGAGAATAGTAGGCGTGCGCCAGAATATCTTTTGTGCGCGGGTCTCGGGCGATGCCGTGATCGAAATTGAGCCAGCTGGCGGTGATTTCCCGAGGGTAGTCGTCGAAGATGGTGCGACGGCTGCCGGTCTGGTCGCCGAACTCGCACGCCTCGTCCCGATGGAAGAGGTAGATGCCGTTGCGGTGCGGGTCGGCGGGGTTGCGTTCGACGAGGAAGGCGCTGCCCTCGGCCTCGGCGATCAGCCGGTTGATCAGCCGGCCGGCCTGCTCGCCCCAGACGTTGACCAGCAACACCCCGACCGGACGGTTGTCCACCCCGAACAGCGGGGTGGCAAAACGCACCATGGCAGGGCAGAAGGCCTCCTCCTCCTCGACCTTGCCTCGCTCCAGGTTGGAGATGAGCACCCCGTGCGGCGGCAGCCGGAGGGCGGCCCGAAAAAAATCACGGCTGGCCACCGAGTGAACCGCGGGCAGGGAAAAGGGCGGCCGACGCGGACCAGCCGGCGGGACGATCTCCCCCTCCTTGATCTTGACCAGGACGTTGCCCGCCGGGTCGATCAGGCGAATCGCCTGGATGGTGATGTCCAGCTTCTGCCAGCCGAGAAAGGCGTGTTCCAGCCGCCGGAGTTCCCCGGCCAGCCGGGCCTGATTGCCGGCCGACGCCGCGACCCGATACCCGTCCACCTCCGGCGAGGCGGCCATGGTCAGCAGGGTGGCCTGCGAGCGCCCGACCATCTCCGCCAGTTCGGTTGCCGAACGCGCGGCCAGCGAACTCACCTGCCGGGAGGCGTTCTTCTGGAGGATGAGGGCGGTGGAGGCAATGATGAGCGCCGAAAAGGCAAGCAGCGACGGCACCGCCACGCCGAGCAGGGTCACCAAGGCCTTGCGACGAATACCCAAACGTTTCATGGCAACCTCGCGGTGCATTCTGCACCATCATGGAGAGAATATGCACCCTGTTCGGGTGCAAAATGCACCGTACGCTGTTGGCCATTTCCAGTCAACCCCTTTTTATCATTGGCGCTTTCGGCCGGCCCTGGTCCTGGCCACCCCCTGGCACGGTTCGTGTTAAATCGCACTCATGATACAATGGCCAAGGAGGCCACAGGGGGGCCGGGAGCGGCCAAAGGAGGAAGCCATGAAACGTGTGATTGCAATCGCTTTGCTGCTGGCGGCGACCGGGACGGCCTGGGGTTTTGACCCCGAGTCGAGCTGCGTTGCCTGCCACGGCAATCAGGGGAAGATGAAGGAACTGGGGGCGGAGGCGATGTATCTCGACCCGACCCGGGTGGACCGGGAGGTGAACATGCAGGGCAAGCCCACCTGCGTGGACTGCCACCTGGGCGACCCCAAGGGCCAGGACAAGGAGGCCGCCCACCAGGGGGTCTTACGCCCCTTCCTGGTGGCGGCAGGCAAGAAGCTGAAGGGCGAGGCCCTCTCCCGTGAGGCCGCCGGCGCCCTGCAACCTTTGAAGCCCAAGGGCGAGGGCATGAACAGCATGATCCCCAAGGGCGACCCGCACAAACTGGAACAGGCCGGGGCCAAGAAAATCGTCGGCATCGAATGGCACGACCGGGACCGGGAAACCCTGGCCTATGCCCCGCAGGTGGCCGAAAAAACCTGCGGCCGCTGCCACGACAAGGAGGTCAAGGAGTATAACCGCTCTGCCAAAGGACTCATGAAGCACCAGCGCGCCTACCGCGAGTGGAGCGAAAAACTGCCAGGCCCGCAGAACTGCGGCATGTGGTTCGGCCAGAACGAGGAGACGCTCAGGGCCGGCACCGCCGTGCCTTACAGCCCCGCGCAGAATGGCGCCTCCAACCGCTCCTGCAACATGTGCCACGCCTCCTGCAACGACTGCCACTACAAACCGGCAGCCAACAAGGGCTCGCACGCCTTCGGCATGCCCGATACCCCCAGCTGTTACGGCGGCGGCCGGGCGAGCATCTGCCATGCCGGCCCCATGGACCGCCGGCGCGGCGCCGGCTACGTGCGGGGTGAATACGCCTTCCCCGCCGACCTGCCGCAGGGCGCCCACGTCAAGGCCGGTCTCCAGTGCCTCGACTGCCACAAGCCGGCCAACCACCAGTTCGGCCACCTCGCTGCCGACGATGCGCGCAAGGCCTGCGCCGAGTGCCACGGCGAGATCGTCAAGGCGGTCAACAGCTCGCCCCACGGCAAGGTGGACTGCACCTCCTGCCACGTCACCGTCTCCGGCGCCTACCAGTACACCTTCTGGGGCCAGGGCAACACCTTCGGCGTCGAGACGCCCTACGGCAAGCACAAGGAATATTACGGCACCCGCGACCTGCCGACCATCATCAAGAACGCCTCGGGCCGCTGGATTCCGGTCAAGCCCTACCCCATGGCGGTGATGAATCAGACCAGGGAGTTGAAACCCACCGGCCTGCTCTTCCGGGCGATCCCCAAACGGAAGATCGCCGGCAACCCGCGGATCGGCGAACCGCTCACCTTCGAGGTGGCGCGCAAGGCCACCGACGTCAACGATGCCTTCATCGTGGTCGGCACCCGCAACGATCTGCCATCGGGCAACAAGGCGATCCTCTGGATTCAGATGGACAAGCTGAGTCATGCCATGGGCAAGCCGCGCGACTGCGGCAGCTGCCACGACTCCCACGCCCAGGTGGGCAGATCGGAGTGGAGTTACTTCGAGGACAAGGACGTCACCAGGCCCTTCAAGGGGAGTTATACCGTTACCGCCGACAGAAACGGCCTGCGTTTCAGCGACATCGCCTGGGAGGAACCGACCCTGGCGCCAAACCGCAAGGTGGAGGATCTCGCCCCCTTTGCGGTGCTGCCCAAGAATGCCTGGGATGTGAAGGGAATCGACCTCTCCCTCCCCTTCAACGACAAGAAAACCGCCAGGGCCCGCACGGAACTGGATCGTTTCCTGAAGGAGCTGGAGCAGCGGCCGGATGACCCGCAGGTGGCAAGAATCCGGGCCATTGCCTACCACAACCTGGCCATGGCCAGGAAGATGGTGCAAAAGAAGTAACCGCGACTTCCGCGACAACACTCAAGACGGCCGTCGTCCTCCGGGCGGCCGTCTTGATTTGTGGTCGCGAGGCCCTCACGGCACTGGGCCATTGCCTCGCCGGCATCGACCATGGTACCTTCCCGCCATGGGCACGCCACCGAAAACAGAACTCCTCGCCCCGGCCGGGAGTATCGAGGCCTTTTTCGCCGCCATGGAGTTCGGCGCCGATGCGGTCTATTGCGGCCTCAAGGAGTTCTCCGCCCGGGCCAAGGCCAAGAACTTCACCCTCCCGGAGCTGGCCAGACTCACCTCGTACTGCCACCAGCACAAAAAACACCTCTATCTCGCCCTGAACACCCTGCTCAAGGAGGCGGAGTTGCCCAGGCTGATCGACACCCTGGCAGCCCTGGCCACCATGGGGATCGACGGCCTCATCATCCAGGATCTCGGGGTCTGGCGCCTCTGCCGCCGCCACTTCCCGCAGATCCCCCTCCATGCCTCGACCCAGATGACGGCGCACAATGCGGCCGGGGTCACGATGCTCGCAGAGATGGGGTTCAGTCGGGCAGTGCTGGCCCGCGAACTGGCCATGGACGAGATCGCGGCCATCCGCCGGCAGACGACCATCGAACTCGAACACTTTATCCACGGCGCCCTCTGCTTCTCCATCTCGGGCCAGTGCCTCTTCTCCTCGTACTTAAGCGGCCAGAGCGGCAACCGGGGCCGCTGCGCCCAGCCCTGCCGCCGCCGCTATCTGCACCGCCAGCAACGGGGCTACTATTTTTCCCCGAGCGACTTCTGCGCCCTCGACCTCCTGCCGGCGCTCCAAGAAGCCGGGATCATGAGCCTCAAGATCGAGGGGCGGATGAAGAGCGCCGAGTATGTGGCCCGGGTGGTGGCGGCCTACCGGTTGGTGCTCGACGCCCCAGCCCGCGATCGCAAGCAGGCACTCAGCGAGGCCCATGAAATTCTGGTCCAGGCCTATGGCCGCAAAACCACCAAGGGCTTCCTCACCGGTCGGCTTTCAACAAAACTCGCCGACCCGGATCAGCACCCCACCCTGGGCCAGCCCTTGGGCACCGTGGCCTCGGTGCGGGGTGGCTCTCTCGGCTTCACCGCAACCGACCGCCTCCATGTCGGCGACCGGCTGCGGGTCCAGCCGCAGAACGACCAGGCCGGCAGCGGCTTCACCGTGAAGGAACTGCAGGTGGGAGAAAAACGGGTCAAGGCGGCCACGGCCGGGGAGTTCGTGCGGGTGGCGATGCCGGACAAGGTTTTCTGCCGGCCAGGGGACGCCCTCTTCAAGGTGGGCGGCAAGGCGCTCTTCACCCTGAGCCCAGAAACCTGCCAGAACCGGCTGGCTGAGGTCGTGGCCCCATCTGCCCCGGCAGAATTGGCCGCCGCCGTGGCGGCCCAACGAAACATCGCCCTGGCCGATTTGTTGCCACAGGCATCGCCGCCTGCCGTGACCGCATCCCGCCTCACCGTGCGCGGCCGCAGCGTGGCCGACCTCGTCCTGCTCGATGACCAGAGGGTGGACCACCTCGAACTGCCGCTCACGCCGGCCAACATCGAGCAGCTCGCCAAGGCGGGCCGGCGGCTCGGTGGCCGCGAGGATCGCATCGTCTGGGAGATCCCGCCCATCCTCTGGGAGGGGGAATGGGGAGGGTACCGGCGGGCGGCGCAGATGGTGGCCAACCAGGGCTACCGCCGTTTCCGGATCAACAACCTCGGCCACCTGGGCCTCTTTGCCGGCCTTGCGGGGATCACCCTCTTGGGCGGCTTCCGTTGCTACACCCTGAACAGCCAGGCGGCCCTGGCCTGGCAGGAGCTGGGCCTTGCCGAACTGGCCGCTTCCATCGAGGACGACAAAAAAAATCTCGGAGCCCTCCTGGCCCGCGGCCTGCCGCTCGCGGTCACGGTTTACGCCCCGGCCACCCTTTTCCTCTCCCGCATTCCCCTGCGCCTCAAGCCCGGCACCATGCTCCAGAGCGACAAGGGCGAGGGCTATCGCCTCGGCACACGAGAAGGGCTCACCACCGTGACGGCCGAGCAGGATTTCTCCCTCGTCGGCCGTCTCGCGGAACTGCGCGCCTTGGGC
>JBFLYY010000169.1:0-12013 GCA_040756495.1 Thermodesulfobacteriota bacterium
GCATCTCTTGCGGCAGCGGCCCGGAATTCGTTGAAAAGTAAGGGCAACTGCGGTACATCAAAAAAAATCGTGACAACAACGCACCGCGCATAACAGCCCGTTGAAGAAGGGGTTGTTGGCACCACAGGGATGTGGCGCCGAATTTTGCCGGCCCGAAAGGGCCAAGAAATTCGCGAGGTTGGCCAAAGTGCCTTTGGCCAACCGACAGTTGAAGAAGCCAGGGATGGTTTTTCAACGGACTGATAAGGAGAAAGGCGATGGGCTTGACGCAGAAGATCGGATTTGTCGGGGGCGGGCGCATGGCCGAGGCCCTGGTAAAGGGGATGCTCGCCTCGGGGCTCACCCAGGCGAAATACCTGGTGGCGGCCGACCCGAGCAAGGAGCGGCGGGATACTCTGGCCCGCGACTACAGAATCAAGACCCACGCCACGGCCGACAAGGTGTGGCAGGAGTGCGAGATCGTGATCCTCGCGGTCAAGCCGCAGGTGGTGAAGGCGGTGCTCACGGAATCCCGCGAACTGGTCACCGCGAATCACCTGATCGTCTCCATTGCCGCCGGAGTGCCGCTGGCGCTCCTGGAGGGATGCCTCTCCCACTGCCAAGCGCGGGTGATCCGGGTCATGCCCAATACCCCGGCCCTGGTGCTCGCCGCGGCCTCGGCCTTGAGCCCCGGCCGCTATGCCATCGCGCAGGATCTGGAGCGCGCCAAGGCGATCTTCGATGCGGTGGGCACCAGCGTCGTGCTCGACGAATGGTATCTCGATGCGGTGACCGGCCTTTCCGGCAGCGGCCCGGCCTATGTCTTTTCCTTCCTGGAGGCGCTCACCGATGGCGGGGTGAAGGTGGGGCTGGCGCGCCCCGTGGCCGAGGCCCTGGCGCTCCAGACCATCCTCGGCTCGGTGCAGCTGGCCCTTGAAACGAAGAGCCATCCCGCCGAGCTGCGCGCCATGGTCACCTCGCCGGGCGGCACCACCATCGCCGGCCTGCACGCCTTGGAGCGGGGCGCCTTCCGCGGCCTGGTCATGGACGCGGTGGAGGCGGCCACCCGTCGTTCCCGCGAGCTTGCCAAGGGCTCTGCCGATTGATGGCCATGACGATCCGCAAGGTCGGCATCATCCCCAAGAAGGGGGCCCAGGAGCCGCGCCGCGTCGGTGAGGAACTGGCCGCGTGGTTTGGCGAGCGCGGCATCGCCGTGGTGGTTGGCGAGATTCAGGCGGACATGGACCTGCTGGTCATCCTGGGCGGCGACGGCACCCTGCTCCACGTGGCCAATCAGGCGAGCGCCCGGGAGATCCCGGTGGTGGGCGTGAATTTCGGCGGCCTCGGCTTCCTGACCGAGGTGGCGGTGGACGAACGCTACGAGGTCTTTGCCCAGATCCTTGCCGGCCGGATGACGGTGGAGGAGCGGCTGATGCTGAAGGTCCGCCTCGTTGCCGCCTCGGGTGCCGGCGAGTGGCGGTATGCCCTGAACGACGTGGTCATCAGCAAGGGCAACGTGGATCAGCTGGTGGAACTGAGTGCCTGGGCCGATGCCGAGTACATCACCACCTACCGGGCCGACGGCCTGATCTTCTCGACCCCCACCGGGTCCACTGCCTACAATCTCTCCGCCGGGGGGCCCATTGTCCAGCCGCGGCTCCATGCCATGCTGGTGACCCCCATCTGTCCCTTCATGCTGGAAAGCAGGCCGATCCTGCTGCCGCCGGCCGCCAAGCTGCGGACCAAGCTCGCCGACGGCCGCAATCAGGTGACCGGCCGCGACGTGAAGGTGATCGTGGACGGGCAGTTTGCCTGGGAGATGCATGCCGGCGACACCCTGGAGGTGGAGGCGGCGGAAAAGCCCCTCAAGCTCATCTGCTCGCCCCGCAAAGGATACTTCGAGATCCTGCGCGGCAAGCTCAACTGGGGTGGGATTCGTTTGGGAGGTTGTTGAGAAACGGAATTAGGGGAGGAACGGGAAGGGAAAGGGCGGCGCCTGTCGGACGCCGCCCCATGCGGTCAGACCTCTTCGGATTCCAGGGCGCGGTTCAGCGCCTCTTTTTCCTGCGCCATCGCCTTTTTGCCCGCCTCGATGGCCGCGGAAAGGGTGCGTTTCTTTTCGTCGAGATAATCCTTGCCCTGGTTTGCCAGCTCGGTGCCCTTTTCGATCAGGCCCCTGCCACGTTCAATCATCTCCTTGCCGCGATCCACCACGGAGCCGGCCCGTTCCCGCAGCTCTTCCGGCAGATGCCGCGCTTTTTCCCGCAGATCCTCGCCGTAGCCCGCCAGCATCTCGCGGGTTTCGCGGCCGGTTTTCGGCGTGGTGAGCAAAGCGATGGCGGCCCCGACCAGGGCGCCGCTCAGGAACGACAAGACCGCGATGCCGGCGCTGCAGCTCTCATCTCTGTGATGCATGGTCCACCTCCTCGTGGTTAGTTGCGTGAGCGGAAGAGAAAACTGGTGAAGGTCTTGATGCCGGCGGAGAGGCCGCCGATATTGGTGACCACCGGCCGGACCGCCTCCTTGACCATGGTGCTCGTCAAGAGCAGCGTGTCCGCCGACTGGCGCAGGGCCTGGAAGGCCTTGTCCGTCTGCTCGACCTTGCCGGCCAGCGAGGCGGAGAGGATTTCGATCTCGCCGGCGGCGCTGCTCACCTGCCGGCAGAGGGGGCCGATTTCCTTGTTGGCGCTGTCGATGAGCAGTTCGGCCTTGGCGTAGGTGCGCCGTATCTGAAGGATGGCCGGAATGAGGGCCACGGCAACGGCCACCAGGCTCAGGCCCGCAAGAATGATGAAAAAGTCCGTCGCGTTCACCACAGGTCTCCTCTGCCAGGGGGGATGATCGTCATAATTATTCTAAATATCTTCCCGCAGGGGCGCAACCACAAAAGGAAAAGACCGGGGCAGCGGCAGCCGCGCGGGGGCGCGCGGATCAGCGCCGGTGCAGGCCGAATTTTTTCATCTTGTACTGGAGGAGGCTCTTGGTGATGCCCAGCGATTCCGCAGCCCGCGTCTGCACGTGGTCCGCCCGTTCCAGGGCCTGCTCGACGAGCCTTTTTTCGATGGAGTTCAAGACGTCGGGCAACGGGGTGTTGGGCGGGATGAGCTGATCGAGGTCGAGTTCCTCGCCCCACTGCATTCCTTCGTGGCTGACGGCGGTGTCGGGCTGGACGTCCTCCGGCCGGATCAGATCGTCGGAGCAGAGAACCACCGCCCGTTCGATGGTGTTCTCCAGCTCGCGCACGTTGCCTTCCCACGGCAGGGTGGCGAGGAAACGCACGGTATCGGGGGTGATGTCGAGGTTCGGCCGCTGCATCTCCCTGGCGAACTTGGCCACGAAATGGGCCGCCAGCATGGGGATGTCGTCGGTGCGCTCCCTGAGCGGCGGCAGGTGGATGTGCAGCACGTTGAGCCGGTAGTAGAGATCTTCCCGGAAGCGGCCTTGTTCCACCTCCTCCTTGAGATCCTTGTTGGTGGCGGCGATGACGCGAACGTCCACCTTGAGGGTCTGCGAACCGCCCACCCGCTCGAAGGTGCGCTCCTGCAAGACTCGCAGCAGCTTGGTCTGGAGCGTCATCGGCATCTCGCCCACCTCGTCGAGGAAGATGGTGCCGGTGTCGGCCAGTTCGAAGCGCCCCTTGCGCAGGGCGATGGCGCCGGTGAAGGCCCCTTTTTCGTGGCCGAAGAGTTCGCTTTCGAGCAACGTTTCCGGCAACCCCGCGCAGTTGAGCGAGATGAAGGGGCGCTCCTCGCGGCGGCTGTGGCAGTGGATGGCCCGCGCCACCAGCTCCTTGCCGGTGCCCGACTCGCCGGTGATGAGCACCGAGGTGGAGGTGGGCGCCACCTTCTGGATCAGGGTGTAGATCTCCTGCATCTTGCGGTTCTTGCCCACCATGTTGGCAAAGGCGGTGCGCACCCGCATCTCGTCGCGCAGCCGGCTGTTTTCCCGGATGACGGCGTAGTGCTCCATCGCCTTGGCGGCGCTCAAGACCAGTTCGTCGTTGTTGAAGGGTTTGCTGAGGTAGTTGAAGGCGCCGGCCTGCATGGCCGCCACCGCCTTTTCCACCTCGCCGAAGGCGGTCACCATGATGACCGGCAGATTGGGGTTGTATCCCTTGATGGCCTTGAGCAGCGTGAGCCCGTCCATGCCGGGCATGCGCATGTCGGTAATCACCAGGTCGAGATCGGTTTCCTTGACGGCCTGGAGGGCGGTCTCGCCGTTCTGGGCGGTGAAGACCTCGTACCCTTCCTCGGAGAGGAGTTCGGTGAGGACCACCAGATAGTTTGGCTCGTCATCGACAACCAGAACCGTATGCATGGCAAACCTTTCAGTTTCGCGGGGAAAATGGGGACGCAGACCCCAACCTAGCAGGCAGGGCGGCGGGAGTCAAGCAACGATCTCGGTTATCCCTGCTCGGCGACCCTTTTGACATCGACGATGAGGATGATCTCCTCGTTGCCGAGGATGGTGTAGCCGCCGACCCCCTCGATGTTGCGGAGTCGCCGGTAGCCGGCGGCAAAGTCCTTGGCCACCACCTTCTGGTGGCTGATGATGTGGTCCACCCGCAGTGCGATCTGATGGTGCGCGCAGACGACGATTACCTGCCGCTCTTGCCGGTGGTGGGGCTCCGCGGGGCCGGGGTAGAAGAAGTGATGGAGGTCGATGAGGCGCAGGATGGCGCCGTCGTAGGCGATGCAGTCGTCCTGCGCCAGCAGCGGGATGATGTTGTCGGTCTCGATGACCGTGGTGATGTCGTCGGAGGGGATGACGTATTTCTGGTCGCCTGCCTCGGCGATCATGGCATCCTTGGTGACCAGGGTCTTGGTGAGGGGAATGGTGAGGCGCACCGTGGTGCCGCGGCCCACGGTGGAGTCCACCAGGATCGAGCCGTTGCTGGCGCGCAGCCCCGCCATCACCACGTCCATGCCCACCCCGCGGCCGGAGACGTCGCTGACCTTTTCCGCCGAACTGAAGCCGGGCTTGAAGATCAGGTTGACGAGTTCGCTTTCCGAGAGCTGCTCTGCCTGCTGGCGGGTGAGGAAGCCCTTCCTGACGGCGACCTCCTTCATTTTCTGCGGGTCGATGCCGTGGCCGTCGTCCTCGATGGTGATGTAGACGTTGTTCTCGTCGGATGAGGCGGTGAGCGTCAGCAGCCCTTCGTCGGGCTTGCCGCCTGTCTTGCGCTCCGCGGGCAGTTCAAGGCCGTGGTCCACCGAGTTGCGCAGGATGTGAACCAGCGGGTTCTCGATGGTCTCCAGCAGATCCTTGTCGATGACCGTCTCCTCGCCGGCCATGGTGAATTTGATGTTCTTGCCCAGCGAGGCGGCCAGCTGGCGGATGACCCGGGGGAAGCGCTGGAAGAGGTTCTTCACCGGCACCCGGCGGATGCTCATGATGTTGTTGTGCAGGCGGTCCACCCGTTCGTCGAGGGTCGCCACCGCGGAATCGAAGCGGGCCAGGGTGGCGAAATCGGTCTGCGCCTCTTCCAGCAGTTTGCGCACGTAGTTCACCGAATCGAGGCCGATGAAGAGTTCGCCCACCGAGTTGGCGAAGCTGTCGAGCTTGTCCTGGTCGATGCGGATGGTCTTCATGCCCTCGGCTGCCGGGGTGCATTGCTTGAGGTGGGAGTCGAGCACCCGTTTGTTCTGGATGGTGAGCGCCTTTTCCAGATCCTCCTTGGCCAGGGAGCCTTCCTCCACCAGCAGCTCGCCGATCTTCTTCTGCTTGCCCAGGGCCGCGTCGATCTGCTCCTTGGAAACGAGCCCCTGTTCCATGAGGATCTCGCCCAGTTTCTGGCTGTCGCCGCTCTTGTGTCTGCGCTCGAAGGCGGTCATGATCCGGTTCAGCAGGCGGCGGGCGCTGGTGGTGAATTCACCGTTCGCCGCCATGAGTTCGTCGTCCATGAAATTGCGCAGACTGGTGAGTTCGTCGATCTCCTTGGCCAGTTCCGCGCGGCCCTTGAAGAGGGTTGCGACTGTCTGGAGACTTGCGGCAAAATGGTCCAGGGTCTTTGCCTCCACCGCCTTGCCCGCGGCCAGACTTTCGAAGACCTGGCCAAAGGGGCAGAGCTGTTCGGTGTAGTCGCGGCCCTCGTGGAGGTAGAGCAGGTCGGGCGAGAAGGCGCTTTTTTCGGCGGGCTTGGCCCGTTCGGCCAAGAGCTTGCGGATGCCGTCGTTCGCCTTGGCGATCTGGCCGAGGAGGTTTGCGATCAGCGAACTCTCCTGCAGGGTCAGCCCCTGGTCGAGGTAGCTGTGCAGCAGGTTTTCGAGATCGAGCACACTCTGGATCGACCCGGCCATTTCCTGGGGTTTGTAGCGCTCCAGGGTGGTAAGGAATTCCTGTTCCTCGGGCCGCAGGGCGGTATCGCTCGGGTCGGCGGCGGCCCGGTCCAGCATCTTGCGCAGATAGTCGATGCCAGCCAGGAGCACGTCGATGATCTCGCGGCTGACCACCAGTTCGCCCTTGCGTGCCGCATCGAGCAGGTTCTCCAGGCGGTGGGAGAATTTGTTGATGTTGGTCAGCCCGAAGAAGCCGGAGTTGCCCTTGAGGCTGTGGACCGGCCGGAAGATGCGGTTGATGATCTCCGGGCTGCTGGGGTCGCTCTCCAGTTCGATGAAGTCCGCCTCGATGGTCTGCATCGAGTCGTTGGATTCGTCGATGAAGCCGCGGAGTGCATCGAGATCGACGTCGCCAGCCATAATCAGCCCCTCTTGTCCTTGGTCAGTCGTTTGAGGATGGCGTTGATCCGGTCGAGCTTGGCGGCGGCCGCCTCGGCTGCCTGGATGATTTCGCCCACATCCTCGAAGGGTTTGAAGAAGATGTCGTTGGCGCCGTAACGGAAGGCATTCAGGGTGTTGTTGATGGTGATGTAGCCGGTGATCATGATCACCTGGATCATGCCGTTGAAGTTCTTGATCTTGCGGAGCAGGGTGAGGCCGTCCATCTCCGGCATCATGATGTCGCTGATCACGATGTCGAAGTGTTCGTTTTCGACCATCTCGTAGGCGGTCAGCGGGTTGGCGGTGGCGGTGACGAGGAAGTTCGAGTCGGCAAAGGCGTCTTCCAGGGCCTTTAAGACGCTTTTCGAGTCGTCGACGATGAGAACCCGGTATCGCTTCGGCATCACGTGAACTCCATGGGCAGGTTCAGTGGCAGGTCGGAAAGGCGTGTCGCACTTTTTTATCGTATGAATTTTTCGTGGAACGGAGCAAGTGAAAAATGATGGTCAGGTGCGGCGCGGCAGGGCGGCGATGAGCTGCTCGAAAAGCCCGCAGGGCACGCGAACCGTGGCGCTGTTGCCGCCCAAGGGGGCGCCGTGGCGGATGTCGCCGTGGAAGTCGGTGCCGCCGCAGAGCAGAAGGTCGTGTTCGGCGGCAAGACGCAGGAGGGTCTTGGTCTGGCGCGTGGTGTGGGTGGGGTAGTAGGCCTCGAGGCCGGCAAGTCCGGCGGGGATCAGGAGTTGGAGCAGTTCCGGCAGCCCTTCCAGCTTGTTGTCGTTGATGGCGGGATGGGCGAGCATGGGCAGGCCGCCGGCGTCGCGCACCAGACGCGTGGCCTCCGTCGCGTGGATGCGGAGGCTTTCCACGTAGGCGGCGCCGCCCCGCTTGAGGAAGCGGCTGAAGGCCTCGTGCATGGTGCGGACGACTTTCTTGCGCACCAGGAGGCGGGCGATGTGGGGGCGGCCGATCTGGCCGTTTTCCTGCTGGTCGAGTTCGGTCAGTTCCGCCCGGATGCCGAGTGCCCGCAACCTGGCAAAGATGCCGAGGTTCCGCTCGTGGCGGGCGGCCTGGAGTTCGGCCAGCCTGGCCAGCAGCCGGGAATCGGTGTGGTCGAGGCCGTAGCCCAGGATGTGCACGGTCCGCTCCCCGTGCCAGGCGCTGATCTCCACGCCGCCCAATACCGGCAGCCTTTTTTGGGCGGCATACGCCAGAAACTCCGCCACCCCCGCCATGGTGTCGTGATCGGTCAGCGCGAGGGCGGCGAGCTTGCGTTTGCCGGCCAGATCGATGAGCCCTGCCGGGGTGTAGGTGCCGTCGGAATAGCGCGAGTGGGTGTGGAGGTCGATCCAGGCCATGGTTGTAAGGTCTATCCCGCGCTTTTTGGTTGTCACCCGGTGGAAAACTTATGCTATAGTACCATGACTGGCCGTGGATTGCCGCAGCCATCGTCAATTCGAACCCGGAGCCTCTTGAGGAGACACCAGTATGGCCCAGATCGATGCCTTTTTCAAACTGATGCACGAACAGGGCGCCTCGGACCTGCACATGGTCTCGGGCCAGCAGCCGATCCTGCGCATTCGCGGCGACATGGAGAAGGTGAAATACAACGTCATGGGCAACGACGAGTTGAAGGCGATGCTCTACGAGATCGTCTCCGAGGACAAGATCAAGGTCTTCGAGGAGACGGGCGACATCGACTTCGGCTACGAGATTCCGGGGCTCGCCCGCTACCGCGGCAACCTCTTCCAGCAAAAGTACGGCATCGGCGCGGTCTTCCGCGAGATCCCGAGCACCATCCTCACCTGCGACCAGCTCGGGCTGCCGGGCGTGGTCTCGAAACTCGCCACCCTGCCCAAGGGCATGGTTCTGGTCACCGGCCCCACCGGCAGCGGCAAGTCAACCACCCTGGCCGCCATCGTCGATCAGGCCAACAAGCTCCGCAAGGATCACATCCTCACCATCGAGGATCCCATCGAGTTCGTGCACAAGAGCCAGAACTGCATCGTCAACCACCGCGAGGTGGGGCTCCACACCAAGAGCTTTTCCGCGGCCCTGCGCGGCGCGCTCCGCGAGGATCCGGACATCATCCTGGTGGGCGAAATGCGCGACCTCGAAACCATTGCCCTGGCCATGGAGGCGGCCATGACCGGTCACCTGGTCTTCGGCACCCTCCATACCCTCAATGCCAACAAGACCGTGGACCGCGTCATCGAGATCTTCCCCTCCAGCCAGCAGGCCCAGGTGCGTTCCACCCTGGCGGACGCCCTGAAGGCCGTGGTCTCCCAGACCCTCTTCAAGCGGGTCGATAAGAAGGGGCGCTGCGCGGCGTTGGAAATCCTCATCTGCACGCCGGCGGTGCGCAACCTCGTCCGCGAGGGCAAGACCTACCAGATTCCCTCGGCCATGCAGACCGGCAAGAAGTACGGCATGCAGACCCTGGACGACGCCATTCTCGATCTCCTGAACAAGGGATGGATCGCGCCGGAGGATGCCTACGTCAACTGCATCGACAAGGCGAAGTTCGCCCAGTTCCTGAAGAAGCCGCCCGCGGATTTCACCGACGTATAGCGGAGGGAGCGGTCAGGGGGGCGACCCGGGCGCGGTCTCCCCCCAGGGTTGCTCCGATCGTTCCTTCCCTCCCGGTGATGAGCACCGGGACGCCCAACGCCTTCCACTCCTCTACCTTCTCCGGATGGGGGAAGCGTGCCCCGGGTCCGCTCCGGGCCGAAACGACGATGGTGTGCGGTTTGACCGCCGCCAGGAACCGCGGGCTGGCGGAATGTCTGCTGCCATGGTGCGGGGCGAGCAGGACCGTGCTTTCCAGCCCCGTCATGCCTAACAATCCCTGTTCGTGTTCCGTGTCGATGTCGCCTGGCAGGAGGCATGCCGTATCGCCATGGCGTGCCTGAAGGATCAGGCTCTGGTTGTTGGCGTCCGGCTCCTTGAGGCGCCCGGATCTCGTGACCAGGAGGGACGTCGGTGCCAGGTGCAGGGCCTCAAGGTTCGAAAGGCGTGCCTGGCCGGATTGAGCGAGGATCTCGCCCGGCCGCGGCACGCGGATAATGATCCCCAGGGCCTTGGCCCTGGCCAGCAGGGCAGCATATCCCTCTTCCTCCTGGCCATGGCCGTTGACCCACAGGACGGTGGGCCGGAAATGGTCGAGGACGAAGGGCAGGCCGTTCCAGTGGTCGCCGTGCGGGTGGCTGACCACCACCGCGTCGAGGCGCGTGATGCCGCGATCCCAGAGAAAGGGGGCGATGAGCCGTGCGCCCACGTCGAAACGGTCGCTCGCCATGCCGCCGCCATCCACCAGGATGCTCCTGCCGTAGGGGAGTTCCAGTGCCACCGCGTTGCCCTGACCCACGTCGAGAAAGGTGATCCGGCTGGTCGGGTCGTGCACGCGCACCCACTGTCGGGCGAGGGGCGAGGCGACCGCGACCGCGGCCAGGGCCAGGGCGGCAATCCGGAGCCCTTTCCCGTTCTGCCAGGCGAGCAGGGCAAGGAGCGCGGCCAGGGCAGCGGTTACCTCCGGGATGGTGGGGGTGGGCAGGAAGAAGGAGGCCCAGGGCAGGGCGGCCAGCCAGGCCACCACCCTTAGCGAGGCGTCGATGCCCCAGCCGCCGGCGACAAAGAGGTGACCGGCAAGGGTCGGCAGCGTTGTGGCGCAGGCGAGGCCGGCCAGGCCCAGCGGGATCGCCCAGAGGCAGAGGAGGGGGGTGAGAACGAGGGTGGTGAGGGGGCTCAACAGCGATATCCGGTTGAAGTAGAAGAGGCAGAGCGGCGCGGTGGCGAGGGTGGCGATGACCGAGATGACAAGGCCGTTGGCGAGCCAGGCGGTCGCTCGGCTGGCCATCGACTCCCCCGGCGTCAGGAGCAGGGGGAAGCGGAAGCGGTAGGCGAGGATAATGGCCGCGGTGGCGGCGAAGGAGAGCTGAAACGAGGCGCCCAAGAGACTCGCCGGATCCGGCAGCAGGATGAGCAGGGCGGCGATGGCGAGGTTGTTGACGCTGCACCACTGGCGGTCGAAGAGGATGGCGGCCATGAAGACGAGCACCATAATCAAAGCCCGGAGAGCCGGCGGTTGCAGGCCGGTGATGGCGGCATAGCCGAGGAGCGGCGGCAGGGCGAGCAACAGGGCGATTTTTCTCGTGGGCAAATGGAGGAGCGCCCAGGTGGAGCGGCCGAGCAGCCAGCCGGCGAGTCCGGTGCAGAGCAGGGTGATCAGGCCGAGGTTCATGCCCGAGATGGCGAGAAGATGGGTGGCGCCGGTGGCCTGGAACTGTTCGGTGACAAGGGCCGGGATCTCGCTGCGGGTGCCGGTGAGCAGTCCCAGGAAAAGGGGGGCGCTTTCCGGCGGGGCCAGCCGGAAGATGAGGCGGTTGGCCTCGTCCCGCAGGCGCTCGGGCAGAAAACGGAGGCGGGCCGGCCAGGGCAGGCGGGGGTTGGCCGGCAGCGGTACCACGTGGAGCGGGGTCTCCGCCCAGCCGCGGAGCCAGATGCCCTGCCGGTGGAGGAAGGTTGTGAAGTCCATGGCGCCCGGCACCCGGTAGCCGTGCAGGGGGCCGAGGCGAACCCGCGCCAGGAATGGGTCTCCCGGGCGCAGTTCCTGGCGCGGGCGGCCGGCCAGGGTGATCTGCACCAGGCCGTGCGTCGGCGTGGTGCCGGTTGACTGCCGCAGCTCCGCGGTTGCCATGAGGAGGCGGGTCCGGTCGCCGCTTCTTTCGGGAGCCGCTGCCAGGAAGCCGGCCAGAACCACGTCCTGTTGGCCCTCGCCGATGAGGCGGGCGATGTGGCGGCCCTCCCGCGGAGGCTCGAAGGCGGGGGCGCCGTGCCAGAGACCGGTCAGGCAGAAGAGGGGGAGCAGGAGAAGGGCGGCAAGGCGGCGGTGGTCGGAAAAGTATGCCCAGAGCAGGAGTGCGGCCAGGAATGCCGTGCTCGTAAGCAATGGCTGGGGCGGCGCAAGGACGCGGCTGGCCAGGGCGATCCCGGCGGCAAAGGCCAGAGTCACGGGGAGCAGGGAGCGATTGGTCCGGTCGAGCAGGCCGGTGGCCATGGTCCTCAACGGATGATGGAGGGCGGGCCCGTGGGGGGCCGAACAAAAAAAGCCCCCTGCCGGTCGGGCCGGAAGGGGGCGCGGTTGGTTAATCGAGGAAGTGCTTCAGCTTTTCCCGCCGGCTGGAATGGCGCAGCCGGTTCAGGGCCTTCTTTTCGATCTGGCGGATGCGCTCGCGGGAGACGTTGAAGCGCTTGCCGATCTCCTCCAGGGTGTATTCGGCATCCTCGCCGATGCCGAAGCGCAGGCGGATGATCTTCTC
>JBFLYY010000170.1:0-9003 GCA_040756495.1 Thermodesulfobacteriota bacterium
CATCGACGAAGGGAAAAAGAGCATCTATGTCCTGGACTACATGCGGCACGCGATCCTGGTCTTCGATTTCGGCGGCAACTACATGACCGAATTCGGCGGACGAGGCAGCGGCCCCCTCTGGTTCAACTTTCCCACCGATCTGGCCATCGATCGCGAAGGGCGGCTGCTGATCGCGGATCTGTTCAACAACCGTATCCAGATCCTGAAACCTGAATTCACGACATCATTTCCTAAATATCAAGGAGTTAAGTCCCAACCAGAGGCGCCGGGCAAGAAAGAGGAGCCAGCAACGAACCCGCAGCCGTAAGCGACGGGCCGGAAAGGCCTCCGGGCCGATCCACATGCGGGGACAAGGGAGAGAGCGATTTTGGCAGCGCGCGGTAACCGCAACGTTCGGGGGATGACACAGCATCCCGAATGGCGGTATTATATTTTTATGTCCGACAACCGGAGGTTGCATCGTCACGGCCTGGAGGGTACGTGGGCGTTTTCCCGCGCCCGCGGCGCCAGGCCGATCCTGCTGGCAACGCCGAAGCCATACCCACGCCCGAGCCAGGCGGCGTCCACCCATCCGTTCGCCTCCCTTTCCGCGCGCCGGCATTCCGGCAACGGCCTGGCGAACCCGAACCCTCCTTGTTCGCTATGCAGGTTGGTGCCATGAGGAAACCGGGACGCCTCTTTCACCGCCTGCTTCTCCCCCTGATCGTACTGGGGATCGGCATTACCGCCGGCAGCGTCCTGGCGGCGGACTACATCATCGTTGTCCACCGCGACAACCCGGTGAGCCGCCTGAGCCAGGAGGAGGTAAAACGTATCTTCCTCGGCAAACTCACGACATGGCCGGACGCCACCCCCATCACCATCGTCATGAACACCAACGACGAAATCCATGAAAAATTCACCCGGAACGTCCTGCACAAATCTTCCGTGCAGCTCTCGGTCTATTGGCGCAAGATTCTTTACAGCGGCGGCGGCATGCTGCCCCTTGCGGTCAAGGACGACGAGGCGGCCAAGTCCTTCATCGGCTATCATAAAAACGCCATCGGCTACATCAGCCCCGATTCCCTCGACCGTCAGGTGAAACGAATTGAGATCCGGTAACAGGCGGCGTTTCGGCAGCATACGGGCAAAGATCTGGCTCTGTGTTCTGGTGGCCCTGTCGGGGTATTGCATCGCCACGTTCTGCAACCTCTACACCAACGTCACCCACTACCAGCGTCTTTCCCAGCTGGAAACCGTCTATGTCCCCCTGGCGGCGTTGAGTTCCGACATCCTGCACACCTTCCAGAAGCAGACCGAGCGCTACGAGGACGCCTTCCTCGCGGGCGAAAAAGACTTGGCGGTGCAGGGCAACCTGATGAGCGGCAGGCTGCTCGACATGCTCGACAGGTTGCGGAGCCAGGCGGCGCAAACCGACCTGTCCGCCTCCACCCGCGAGCAGATCGACGCCCTTATCCGCGATTATCGCGAATATACGCGAGCCGCGGCCCAGGTTTACACCAGGGTGGCAACCGCGGATTTCTCGCTGGAGTCGCAAAAAAAGATCCAGCATCTCGGCCAGATGCAGATGGCGCTGCTCCATGCCTTCTCCACCCTGGACAAACACCTTGCCGCCCAACTCACCAAGGAAATTGAAAACGACAAGAGCAGGGTGCTGCGCAACGCCTTTTTCGTTGGCATCCTTTTCGTGGTCGTGCTGCTGGCCGCGGCGCTTATCATCGATCGGGTGGCAAGTCGGCTTCTCGTCCAGCCCCTGGCCAGACTCCAGGAAAACGTCAACCGTTTTTCCCTCTCCCAACCGCTGCCCCCGCCGACCGGCAACATCGCTCCCCACGACGAGATAGGCCGACTGGCCAAAGCCTTCTGGGAAATGACCGAAAAACTGAAGAAGACCATGGTGTCCCAGCGTTATGTGGACAACATCCTGCGCAACATCTCCAGCGGTCTCGTGGTTACCTCGCCGGCCGGCATCATCCAAACCGTGAACCCGCGTATCGTCGAGATCTTCGGCCACCACGAAAACGAACTCATCGGGCAACCCCTCGACCTCCTGCTGGCCCGTCCGAAGCATGCAACCTCCCCGGCCGCCAGCCCATTTCCCACCACCCTGCTGGCCTCCCACCCGATCTACGATCACGAGATCCTCTGCCTGACCAAAGAACAAAGAACCTTCCCCACCCATTTCTCCAGTTCGCCCATGTACAACGAGCAGGGAGTGCTACAGGGGATCGTCTGCATCTTCAACGACATCACCGAACTCAAAAACGCCGAAATAAAACTGAGACAGCTGGCCCATTACGACCCCCTCACCGAAGTGGGCAACCGCAACCTCCTCTTCGAGCGGCTCGATGCGGCCGTTGCCTCCGCCAGCGACGACGACCAGACGTTTGCCCTGCTTTACATCGACCTGGACCGCTTCAAGCCGATCAACGACACCCTGGGCCACGACATCGGCGATCTGATCCTGAAAAACGTGGCCAAACGACTCCTCCACATCGTACGGGCCGACGACACCGTGGCGCGAATCGGCGGCGACGAGTTCATCATCATCCTCAACTCCCCGCACGGGGTGGAAGATGCGACCAAGGTCGCCCAAAAAATCGTTCGGGATCTTGCCACGCCGTTCGTGATCGGCGACATCTCCCAAACCTTGGGCGCCAGTGTGGGGATCAGCCTCTTCCCGACGAACGGCACCTGCGCCGAGGAACTCTTGACCAAGGCCGACCAGGCCATGTACGAGGCCAAGGCCCAGGGGCGCAACGGTTACCGCGTCTATCACGAAACAGCCGCGCCCCACCCACCGGCAGAACCCTACCGCCCCGGCGAAATCCTGGTCAAATCCGCACCGTGCATCAAACTGGCATGCCAATGAACCTCCGTGCCCTGAAAAAGACATTCGCGCTCTCCGGGAGCGTGCGGACCAAGGTCTGGGCCTGCGTGATCATCGCCCTGGCCGGCTACTTCGTGGCCACCCTCTCCGGATTCTACTCCAATTACCGACAGGCCAACCGGCTCTCCCATCTGCAGAACATCCACTTCCCCCTGGCACGCCTGGCCGACGAGGCGCTCAACACCTATAAAAGCCAGATCGCCAAGTACGAAGACGCCTTCCTCGCCGGGGAACCGGAACAGGCGGTGCTGGGAAACCGTCTCAGCGCCGACGTTCTCCACCTCCTCGACCAGATGGAAGAGGTCCGCTCCCGCGCGGAGGATTTCGACAACGAAAAGGAGATGCTCAGCAACCTTCGCCGCCAGTACCTCGAATTTTCCCAACTGGCCGCCGAGGCGTACCTCCGCACCCAGAGCATCGAGATCTCGGTGGAGCTTCAAAAAAAGGTGCAACAGTTGGGCGGCATGCAGACCAGGCTGCTCAACGACATGCAGACGCTTTCCCAGCATCTCACCATCGGCGTCGAAGAGGCGTTGCAGGAGGAGATGCGCCTGGCGAGAATCAACACCATCTTCCTCGGCATCCTCTTCGTGCTGGTATTGGCCAGTTCCGTGCTGGTCAGCCGCTGGTTCGCCAACCAGCAACTCATCCACCCGCTGGCCCGCCTCCAGGAGATGGTCAATCTCTTCGCCCAAAACAAGGAACTGCCGCCGCTGGCCGTCGCCAGCAGCAGCGACGACGAAATCCACAACCTGGCGGCATCCTTCTGGAGCATGACCAAACAGCTCAAGGAAACCATGGTCTCGAAGGAGTACATGGACAACATCATCCAGCACCTTACCGGCTGTCTCATGGTGCTGTCGCCATCCCTCACGGTCGTGAAGGTCAACTACAACACCACCCATCTCCTCGGCTACAATGCCGAGGAACTCGAGGAAAAGCGGGTGAACGAGCTGATCTGCGAGGAATCCCGGCTGCTCTTCGAGCACAACATCCTGCAGAGCCTGCTCAACGGCCACCCGGTGGTCAACCGCGAGATTTGCCTCCGCACCAAGGAGAATGTCGCCATTCCCGTGCTCTTTTCCGGTTCGGTGCTGTACACGCCGAATCAGGAACTGGAGGCGCTGATCTGTGTTGCCAACGACATCCGGGAACGAAAGAAGACCGAAGAGATCCTGCGGAAGATCGAGGTCGAGCGGGCGCTCTGCAAGACCAAGTCGCTGGCCGACATCGGCCAGTTGACCTCCAGCATTGCGCACGAGATGCGCAACCCCCTTTCCTCCATCAAGCTGAATGTCAAGGCAGTCAAACAGAAGTTGCAGGACGAGAACCCCGCCTTTGCCGAGCTGGCGGAAATCGCCTGGCAGCAGTCGTTGCGCCTCGAAAGCATGCTCAACGATCTGCTGAACTATGGTCGGCCCCTGACCCTGAACCTCGTCCCCACCACCCTTGAACAGCTGTTCAACGCCGCACTCACCGACTGCGCGGAAGAGAAACGGAAAAAGGCCGTCAACATCGAGTGCACCAACAGCCTCGGCGAGATACCGCTGCGGATCGACCCGGAGCTGTTCACCCGCGCCATTGCCAATCTGCTGGCCAATGCCATCCAGTGGTCGCCGATCAACGAGACCGTCTTCATCTCCGGCCGCCTCCATCGCGACGAACATGGCCAGGAACAGGCCGTGATCCAGATCCGTGACAACGGGCCGGGAATCAACAAGGAAAAAATCGGTCGCCTCTTCCAGCCGTTTTTCACCACCCGCCCCGGCGGCACCGGCCTGGGCCTGGCGATCGTGCGGAAAATCATCGAATACCATGGTGCCACCATCAGCGGCGGCAACCGCCCGGAAGGCGGTACCGAATTCACCATTGTTTTGCCGTTGCGGCAGGTGAGTTGACCTTTTTGTCCGGCCTCGAAAGCAGACAAGGGCCGGCGAGGATATTCCTCGCCGGCCCTCGCCTAAGGGGGAGAGAGACAGGGGTGCAGAAAACGGGTGTTACGGGGCCTCGACGAATTCCTCCTCGTCGACCACGTTGAACCCGTATTTGCCAATTTTACGCCGCAGCGTGTCCTTCGAAATGCCCAGTTCCTTGCACGTTGCCATCCGTTTCCAGTTGTTCCGCTTCAACGCCGCGTAGATGGCCATTTTTTCCATCTCGTCGAGGGTCATCCGCCTCGACGTGGTTTCACACAGGGACTCGTCAAAGGAACCGGAAAGCGGCGAGGGCAGATGCTGCGGTTCGATCATGCCGCCCGGACAGATGATGAAGGCATATTCAATGATGTTCTGCAACTCACGGATGTTGCCGGGAAACTCGTAGGTCATCAGCAGGCGCAGCGCCTCGTCGGAAAGCCCGCCGATATCGCGGCCCTTCTCGATATTGAGCTTCTCCACGAAATGGTCGGCCAGAATCGGGATATCGCCCGGCCGTTCGCGCAGCGGCGGCAGGGTGATTTTCACCACGTTCAGACGGTAGAAGAGGTCGTCACGGAAGCGTCCTTCCCGCATCTCTTTCTCGAGGTCGCGGTTGGTCGCCGCAATGATCCTGACGTCGGCCTGCACGCTCTTGCTCGAACCAAGAGGCTCGTAGCTCTTGGACTCCAGAACCCGCAACAGTTTGACCTGCATGGCAGGCGAGATGTCGCCGATCTCGTCGAGGAACAGGGTTCCGCCGTTTGCCGCCGCGAACCGGCCCTGGCGATCCCCCTTGGCGTCGGTATAGGCCCCGGCCTTGCAGCCGAACAACTCCGACTCCAGCAAGGTATCCGGCAAAGCCCCACAGTTGATGGCGACAAAAGGACCGTCACTCCGCCGGCTCATGTCGTGCACGGTCCTGGCGATCAGTTCCTTGCCCGTCCCGGAATTGCCCAGTACCAGCACGTTGCTTTCGCTTTCGGCGATCTGGGGCAGAATCTCGAAAATGGCCTTCATCGAGGGACTCTTGCTGATGATGCTGCCAAGTTTCTCCCGCCGACACAGGCGACTCTGCAACGAAAGCATCACCCGCAAATCCCGGAAGGTTTCCACCCCGCCGATCAGATTGCCGCTATTGTCGTACAGCGGCGCGGCGCAGATGCTGACCGGCACCTTGGCCCCATCCACGTTCTGGATCGTAATACAGCGGTTTGTCTGCGGCTTGCCCGTGCTGATGCTGTGGGCAATGGCGCAGCTCTTGCCGCAGATGCTGGCATGGAAGACCTCGCTGCACGATTTGCCGATCGCCTCTGCCTGCGACAAACCGGTGACCAGTTCGGCCGCCCGGTTGAACGAAGTGATCCGCCACTGGGTATCCACGGTGAAGACACCGTCGGCGATGTTGTCGAGGATGATGTCCCGGTCGAGGACGGCCTTGACGCCGCGGAAGACCTGAACCCCGCCCACCACCTTTCCCTTGGCGTCGTGGAGCGGCATGGCGCTGATCGTCACCCCCAGCCGCCGGCCGGAGGCATGGGTGATGAATACCGAACGGTTCTCCACCGGCTTCTTCGTCTTGACGCTCTCGGCCAGCACACACTCCTTGTTGCAGGCGCTGGCGTGGAAGACCTCCTGGCAGGTCTTGCCGATGGCTTCCTCGCGCTTCCAGCCGGTCAGCAGTTCCGCGGCCCGGTTGAAGGTCGTGATCCGCCACTCGTGATCCACGCTGAAAACGCCGTCGATGATGCTGTCGAGAACAAAGGCACAGCACCCAAAGGGCTCGCTGCCCAACGGCGGATCGTACGATTTGCTCAGAAGCGGCAACGGGATCTGCCAGTCGATTCGCCGCTTGAAGCTGATCCCGCAACGGTTGGTTTCACCGCCATTCACCTTCTCCACCCAACACACCTCACCGAGAGTGTAATGATTGTTGGGGATAAAATCATCCGGCCAGAGTTCCACCATCATATTGGGAACCACTGGCGCTTCGGTCTCGATCTGGATGCCGCACGGGTGGACGTCCAGGCTGTTTGCCGGGTATGTCTGACGCCCACCCAGGCTGTCGCGGAGATGGAACTTGAAGTTGAATGGCATGCGGAAAAGGGAACGACGTTCACTGGCGATGTTCTGCATCAAATCTCCCCCTTGTGTGAAACAAAGAGACTGCGAACCAACACTCCCCATCATCCTGTGACATCCGGCCGATCACCGAGGCACTGCTGCGCAACTCGCTTCCCTCGCATCGGCTCTGCCCTGATGCAAAGCAAAAAACGAACCACCCCGATAAAAACTTACTTATTCTTATATTTCAAGAGGATAGAGAAGAGCATGTTGCCGGAGCTAAGGACGGCAGCCACTTCCTGGCCGGTGTGTTCGCCAAGAACTGGCAGGCAGTGGGGCGAAGCTGAGGCAAAACGGGACACAGGAAGGGAAATACGATACTGGCTCAGGCCCTGGAGGGAGGAGAAATCGGCGGCGCTGAAGAGGCCGGCGGTGTTGCCCGCCTTCCAGGCGTGGAGGGCGGGCCAGGATCGAAAAAGGGAAAAGGGAGAGAACTACGCCCGAATAAAGAAAAGGGAACCGCCCTCTCATCCGTCCTTCAAGGTATGGCAGACAAAGCAGCCCTTGCCGGCTCCGGCCCCGGTGGTTCCCGCCACCATCTCGGTGTAATCCCAGCGGAGCATGTCCGGATAGGGGCTGGCATGGGCCATGTGGCAGGAAAGACAGGTGACCACGTCCGCACCCGGAGTGACCGTGCCGCTGGCAGCAGAAGGCACCACCGTCCGCCCGATGGGGGCGGTTACGTTGTATGTCGTATAGTGCTGGTATTCACCGGCGTTCTTGAGCACGACGTCGTTGGGATGGCGGATAAAGGGCGAGGAGGCGACCGTACCGATACCCGTGCTCGTCGAGGTCTTCAGGGTGTGGAAGTTGCCATGGCAGGTGCCGCAAAATCCGGAAATGGTATTGCTCGGCGGCATGACACTGTCCGACCCATGACAACTGGTGGTGGAACAGCCCAACTGCAGGGGGCTTGTGGCGCCATAATATTCGTTATGGCTGGTGGCGCTGACGTTCTGCCACTTATCGGTCTGGTTCTCGTATCCCTTGACCCCGCGCAGGAAACGGTAACTGTTGGCCACGGTGGTGGCGAGGTTGCATTGGCCATCCACATTGTTGTGGTGGGCTCCCTTCAATGCCTGCAGGGAACCAGAGGGAACAAATGGATCACGCAGGCCATGACAGCCATTGGTTCCGGCACAGGTGAGGTTGGTGGAGTTGACGATGTAGCCATTGTCATGAAAGGACTGCCCGATTCCGCCTGGCGGACCGTAGAGCACGCTGTCCAGCTTGCCCAGATCGACCACGTTGTGGCCATGGCTGTCGGAAGGGGTTCCCTTGCCGCCAAGGATATAGGCATAGTTGCCGGCAGCCAGATCGCCCGAGCCATCGGTATGATACACCTGGGGCACCTGGCTGCCATCCATGTTGAGAATCTTTTGATTGCTGCCCTGGGCATGGCAGCCGATGCAGGTGCCGCGCAACAGGAACTCCTTGGCGCCAGTGCTGCTGCCAATGGCCATGCTGACGCCATTCTGGCTGTTGTGCATGGTGTGGCAGTTGGAACAGATTCCGGAGGGTTTGGCGCCGGCCGGCACCACATGGGTGAGGAGTAAAGAGCCGGCAACCAGGAAAGGCACGCCCAGCAGCTGGATGATTCTCGTATTCACAATTTTCCCCCCCTACTCATTCTTATTCCGCTCCTCATCAACTGCCTGCCACGACCATTTGGGCCATGACAGGCATCAAAGAACGCCCCCTATTTATTTTTTAGCAAAAAACATACCATGGAGCAAGGAGATTCCGTGGCAAGAGAGGGAATCGGCACCCCTGACCACATCGCGCCAACCAGCCACCCCAATAAAGGCTGCTGCGGAGCGCCGGGAAGACCGGCCAGTTTCTGGGCAGCAGCAGCACACCTTCTGGCGACCCTTGTGCCTCCTCACAGCTTTTCCTCCTTAATTTTCTTCCGATCGAAGGAACCAGGGATCACCTTAATCACGGGACCAACGCCGGAGGTGTCGAGGCTTTCCGGTTCCCCCGGAGTATCGGCCGTCGGCGCCGGGGGGGCTGGTTGCTCCTCCACTGCCGGTTGCCCGGAAGAGGCGCCATCGGTCTTGCCGGCGCCATCGGTCG
>JBFLYY010000171.1:0-7814 GCA_040756495.1 Thermodesulfobacteriota bacterium
GGGTGAAGGACATCATCTACACCTACTACACCAATATCCACCAGAACAACCTCTCCATCATCATCCCGCAGATCGGCAGCCAGAACCTGCTGCCCAAGTACCAGGGACTCTGGGAGGAGGGGGATCTCGGGGGCAACACGAACCGCCTCTCCGAATCCTTCCTGCGGGATCTCATTGCCACCACCTTCGGCCTCCAGCACCTGGACAACTTCATCACCCGCATCCACCAGACCCTGGAGCGCCAGCGGGAACTGCTCGACAAGGAACGGCTCGACCTCCTGATGACCTACAACCCGGAGCGCGCCATCATCTTCATCCATGGCCGCCAGGCCAAGGGGGCCAACCTGATCCTCCTCGGCAACAAGGGGTACAACCTCTCCATGCTCGCCAAGGAAGGGTTGCCGGTACCGCCGGGTTTCGTCGTCACCACCGAGATCTTCCGCTGCTGGGAGGTGGTGCGGGAGTTCCCCCGGGCGCGCGACGAATTCATGGCCCAGCTGCGGGTCGCCCTGGAGCACCTCGAAGAGCGCACCGGCCGCCGCTACGGCGACCCCCGCAACCCGCTCCTCCTCTCGGTGCGCAGCGGGGCCGCCATCTCCATGCCCGGCATGATGTGCACCATCCACAACGTGGGGTTGAACGAGGAGATCGTGGCCGAATTCGCGGCCCAGAGCGGCCAGGAGTACCTGGCCTGGGACAACTTCCGCCGCTTTTTGCAGTCCTGGGCCATGGGCCAGGGAGTGGCGCGCGAGATCTTCCAGACG
Organism: Thermodesulfobacteriota bacterium; assembly: GCA_040756495.1. Classification (GTDB taxonomy): domain Bacteria; phylum Desulfobacterota; class Desulfobulbia; order Desulfobulbales; family Desulfurivibrionaceae; genus JAJZRJ01. The sequence goes on from JBFLYY010000171.1 coordinate 765, forward strand.
CTCATGGACGAGGCCAAGACCCGCCACAACGTCCGCTTCAAACGGGACTTCACCGCGGCCCAGATGGAGGAGCTGGCCCTGGAGTACCAGAAAAAAATCCGCACCATCGGCCTCGGCATCCCGGACGACCCGTGGCTGCAACTGACCGGCGCGGTGGAGATGGTGCTCGCCTCCTGGCACGCCGTGAAGACCAGGGAATACCGGGCGCTCATGGATATCTCCGACGCCTGGGGCACCGCGGTCATCATCCAGGCCATGGTCTTCGGCAACCTCGGCCCGGAATCCGGCAGCGGCGTGCTCTTCACCGCCCACCCCTACCGCAAGGTGAGCCGGGTGGCCTTGTGGGGCGACTACGCCCCCGGAGACCAGGGCGAGGATATCGTCAGCGGCCTGGTGACCACCTACCCCGTCTCGGTGGAGCAGGCGGAGATCGACGGCCGCGAGGCGGAGCAGACCCTGGAAAAACGCTTCCCCAAGGTGTACGAACGGTTGCTCGCCATTGCCCGCCAGCTCGTGTACGAGAAGCGGTGGAACCCCCAGGAGATCGAGTTCACCTTCGAGGGGCCGGAGGCCGAGGATCTCTCCCTGCTCCAGACCCGCGACATGATCACCATCAAGAAGCGGGAACGCTTCTTTGTCTTCGAAAACGCCGCGGCGCTGGAACCGCACCTGCTCGCCTACGGCATCGGCGTCTCGGGCAGCGCGCTCTCGGGCCGGGCGGTCTTTACCCGCGAGAACATCGACCGCCTCAAGGCCGAAGACCCGGAGACCCCGCTCATCCTCATCCGCCAGGACACGGTGCCGGAGGACATCCGGGAGATCGCCATGGCCGAGGGGCTCCTCACCGCCCGCGGCGGCCAGACCTCCCACGCCTCGGTGGTGGCGACCCGGCTGGAGAAGACCTGCGTGGTCGGCTGCAACCGCCTCACGGTGTACGAAACCGAGGAATATGCCGAGGTGGGCGGGGTGACCATCCGCTTCGGCGACCCCATCAGCATCGACGGCCGCACCGGCACCCTGCTCAAGGGCCGCCATCCGGTGCGCAGGGAGATGCAGATCCTGCCGCTCTGAGCAGCCCCGCCGCCACCTCCCGCCCACCCGCAGATACCACACTGTGGTACTTTCATTCTTGACATACGCACATATCGTGCCTACTCTTTTTTACAAAGGAAGAGGGTGGAAACACCCGCGGATCACCCAACACGACGCTTCTCCGAAGCGGGGAGGTTTGTATGAATACCCTGGAATACTGCACCAACGTGGAACGCGAACTGGCTGGCTGGCGCGAAAAGCTCGGCGAGGTCGATCACCGGATCGAGGGGCTCTCCTGCGGGGCCAAGGAAAAGATGCTCGGCAACATCGAGGAACTCCACATGCTGATGGCGGAACTCGACGACCGGATCACCGCCCTCAAGACCTCCTGCCCGACGGAATGGCACCCGGTGCGGGACGAGATCGGCGAACGGCTCAAGGGCTTTGGCGAGAAGTACTCCTTTGCCACCAGGGAGCTGGTTGACTACGACTTTGGCGGATAACCACCGCCAGGGCTGCTGAGAGCAAGGCGGCGCAAGCCGCCCTTTTTTTGCCTCGGCGCCCCGGCCCTGTTACAATGGCGCCATGGACATCCCTCTCAAGATCGGGATCAGCGCCTGCCTGCTCGGGCAACTGGTGCGCTACGACGGCGGCCACAAGCACGACCCCTTCCTTGCCGAGACCCTGGGCCGGCTCGTCTCCCTTGTCCCCCTCTGCCCGGAAGCGGGATGCGGCCTCGGCATCCCCCGCGAAGCCATGCGCCTGGTGGGCGACCCGGCGACACCGCGGCTCATTACCATCCACTCCGGCATCGACCACACCCGGCGCATGGAGGCGTGGGCCGCCCGGCGGGTGGCGGAGCTGGCCCGGGAGGGCCTCTGCGGCTTCATTCTCAAGGCCCGCTCCCCCAGTTGCGCCGTGACCGACGCCCCGATCTGTGCCGCGGACGGAACCCCGCTGACCACGGGGGCCGGTCTTTTCACCCGCGCCCTCATGGCGGCGCTGCCTCGGCTGCCCCTGGCCGACGAAAACCGCCTTCACGACCCGCTCTTCCGGGAAGAGTTCCTCGCCCGGCTGAGGCGCCAGGAACGCTGAGCGGAAAATCCGCTGCCCTTTCCCGCCGGGGCGGTGCTATCATATTCTTATGGAGACTGCGACAACGGCCAGCGACACCCTCTCCGAGGCAACGATCCGCGAGCGCATCGCCCGCCACGCCGGGGCGGACAAGGTGCCGGCCCGCTTCAAGATCATCGCCGACACGAGCGACTTCTTCCGGGTCGATTACAACGACGTGGTGGTGCTTGGCGACCGCGCCTACTGGATCAAGGGGTACGAAAAGGAGGGGCGCTTCGGCCTCGACGACGAACCCAAATACTGGGTGCGCCGGGCCGTTGATCTCGCCGACAGCTCCACCCGCATCCTCAAACTCGTGTTCCACGAACAGTTCCAGACCCAGATCGGCGAGCTGACCGTCACCTGTTTCCGCAGCCCGAAAAAGGAGGCGCGCATCCTCGACCTGGTGGCCAACCACCCCCTCTTCATGCACGGCGGCTGGGTGCGGGACACGGCAGGCAACGTCGTCCGCATCCTGGAATACATCTCCGGCCGCCGCTACGACGAGATCATCAGTGAATACGGCAGCGACCACGAGGAGTACTTCCATTGCTTCTTTCCCCGGGTGCTGGCCGAGTACATCGAACTGGTCCGGGCCATCAAGTTCCTTCACGACCACGGGGAAAAGCATGGCGACATCCGGCGCGACCACATCCTCCACGACCGCGAACGCGGCGTGAACCGCTGGATCGACTTCGACTACACCTACGAGCACCGGGAATCGATGTTCGGCTTCGACCTCCAGGGACTGGGCAACATCCTCATCTTCCTCGCCGGCCGCGGCGACGTCCTGGTACCGGACCTCTACCGCGACCAGCGGGCGGTGTTCGACACCCTCTGGGGCGAAGACCTGAACATCTCCTACAAGAACCGGGTGGCCAACCTCAAGAAGATCTATCCCTACATTCCGGACGCCCTGAACCGGGTGCTGCTCCACTTTTCCCGGGGCGCGGCACTCTACTACGAAACCACCGATCAGATGCTGGACGACCTGGCCTCGGCCCAGGCCGCCCTGGCGCAGCAGGCAGGGAGGGGATCATGAATGCGCAGACCTTTGGCGACCTGAGTCGCCGCGACGTGGAGCGCCACCTCCTGGTGGCGGTGGACGAATCGGACCACTCCAAGCGGACGGTGATGTACCTGGCCGACTTCTTCGGCGGGCTGGCCGACGTGTACATCACCCTGCTCACCATCATCCCGGAGCCGTCGGAGGACTTCTTCCCCACCGAGGCGGCGCGGGCCAAGAGGCTCCGGGAAAAAAGGGCGGAGATGGAACAGGCCATGGCCGACTACCGCGCCATTCTGCGCGCCGTCGGCTTCCGGGAGGATCAGGTGGAGAGCCGGATCGTCATCCGGCCCTGCGTCTCCATCGGCGCCGCCATCCTGGAGGAACAGGAGAAGCTGCGCTGCTGCATCGTGGTGGTGGGCCGGCGGGGCATCTCCCACAGCGAGGAGTTCGTCTTCGGCTCCACCTCGAACCACATCCTCCACCATGCCAGCAACTTCGCCGTCCTGGTGGTGGAATAGGACGACACACCAACAAAGAGAGAACGCGGATGATCATCGGCATTCCCAGGGAGATCAAGGACAAGGAGTTCCGGGTCGGCATCGTGCCGGCCGGGGTCAGGGCGCTCGCCCATGCCGGCCACCGGGTGGTGATCGAGGCCGGGGCCGGGGTCGGCAGCGGGATCGCGGACGAGGAATACCGGGCCGCAGGCGCCGCGATCCTGCCCTCTGCGGCCGAGGTGTACGGCCAGGCCGAAATGGTCATGAAGGTCAAGGAGCCGCTGCCGCCGGAATATCCGCTCTTGCGGGAGGGGCAGATCCTCTACACCTACCTCCACCTGGCGCCGCTGCCGGAACTCACCCAGGTGCTGCTCGACGCCAGGGTCATCGGCATTGCCTACGAGACCATGGCCCTGCCGGACGGCTCGTTGCCGCTGCTGGCCCCCATGAGTCAGGTGGCGGGACGGATGGCGGTGCAGGTGGGGGCGCACTTCCTCGAAAAGGAGCAGGGCGGCCGCGGCGTGCTCTTGGGCGGGGTGCCGGGGGTGGCCCCTGGCCGGGTGGTGATTCTGGGCAGCGGCACCGTGGCCACCCATGCGGCCCAGATGGCCGTGGGTCTGGGCGCCCGGGTGACCATGCTGGGCCGGAACGCCAGGCGCCTTTCGGAACTCGATCTCGCCTTCCGCGGCCGCCTCGTGACCCTGACGAGCAGCGAGCACACCATCGAGGAGGCGCTGGCCACGGCCGACGTGGTGGTGGGCGGGGTGCTGGTGGCCGGCGCCAGCGCACCCAAGCTCATCACCCGCGGGATGCTCGGCCGGATGCAGCCCGGCGCGGTGCTCGTCGATGTGGCCATCGACCAGGGCGGCTGCGCCGAGACCTCGCACCCCACCACCCACTCCAACCCGGTCTTCACGGTGGATGGCATCATCCACTACTGCGTGGCCAACATGCCCGGCGCCGTGCCCCGCACCTCGACCTTCGCCCTGACCAACGCCACGTTGCCCTATGCCGTCAAGATCGCGGCCCGGGGCGCCGAGGAGGCGGCCCGCCAGGACCGGGCCATTGCCGGCGGCATCAATCTCTACAAGGGGGTGTTGACCTGCAGGGAGGTGGCGGAATCCCAGGGGCGGGAGTGGAAGACGTTGCCGCTGTAGGCAAGGGGGCTAGGGCCGGGGCAGCCATTTTTCCAGCATGGCGCACAGATCCTCTTTTTTGACCGGCTTGGCCAGATAGTCGTCCATGCCGGCGGCCAGGCACCTCTCGCGGTCGCCCTCCATGGCGTGGGCGGTCAGGGCGATGATCGGGGTGTGACCCCGCCCTTCCTGCGCCTCCACGGCCCGCCACGCCGCGGTGGCGGCATAGCCGTCCAGCTCGGGCATCTGGCAATCCATCAGCACCACGGCAAAGGAGTGCCGGCCCAGAAGATCGAGGGCCCGGCGCCCGTTTTCCGCCACCGTCGCCGTCAATCCCAGCCTTTCCAGCATGGCCAGCGCGATCTTCCGGTTCACCTGGTTGTCTTCCGCCAGCAGCACATGGCCGGACAGCCGCGCCCCGCCAAACGGCGCCACCGCTTCCGGCGACCTGGCGGCCAAACCCGCCGCCTCGGCAAAGGGAATGTCGCACCAGAAACGGGAGCCCTCGCCCAGCCGGCTCTCCAGTCCGCAGCAGCCGTCCATGAGATGCACCAGTTGGCGGACAATGGCGAGCCCCAGACCGGTGCCGCCGTATCTGCGGGTCAGCGAGGTGTCGGCCTGGGAAAAGCTCCGGAAAAGTTTCTGCTGGTCCGCCTCGGCAATGCCGATCCCGGTATCGATCACCTCGAGGCGCACCAGGAGATCCTCCTCGATGCGGCTCACCACCGCGGCCCGCACGGTGATCCGCCCCTGTTCCGTGAACTTGACCGCGTTCGCGAGCAGGTTGGTGAGGATCTGGCGGACCCGGATCGGATCGCCCATGAGGCGGCCGTCGAGCTGAGGGTCGATCTCCACGGCAAAGCCGACCCCGCGGGCGGCGAGGAGCGGAGCCATGGTCTGGCCGATGCTCTCGACCAGGGCGGGCAGACGGAAGGGAATCCGCTCGAGCTGGAGCTTGCCGGCCTCGATCTTGGAAAAGTCGAGGATGTCGTTCAGGATCTGCAAGAGCGACTCGGCCGACTCATGGGCTGTGGTCAGCAGTTCGGCCTGACCCGGTTTCAGCTCGCTCTCCCGCAGGAGTTGCAGGGTGCCGAGCACCCCGTTCATGGGGGTGCGGATCTCGTGGCTCATGTTGGCCAGGAATTCGTTCTTGGCCCGGCTGGCCGCCTCCGCCTCCTCCCTGGCCTGGTTCAGGGTGACGATCAGGGCCTCGTTGCGGAGCCGGTTTTCCAGCGCCGTCACCAGGGCCGCCTGCATATTGAACGCCGCCTTGATGACCACCAGGAGAAAGAAGACAAAGAGCACGCCGAGGACGTTGTGGATCTCGTCGCCCTGCACCAGCAGGATCGTCGCCATGGGCAAGACGACGAGGCCGACAAAGAGGGTATAGAGGCGGAGCAACGGCGAGAGGGTCGAGACCGCGCCGGCCACCAGCCCTGCCATGATGATGAGCAACGCGAGCTGGTGGAGTTCCGAGTGGGCCGGAAAGAGCAGGCAGCCGCCAATCCCCCAGAGAAGGCCACTGGCGACGACCAGCCCCTGATAGGCCTTGACGCAGATGTTGGCCTCGGGCAGCACCGCGTGCCGGTTCCCGGCAAAACACCGCAGCGTCACCAGCCGGCAGGCAACGAGGAGGGTCGAAACGATCAGCCAGCCGGACAGGATGATCGGCGCCACCTCGTTGCGCAGCACAAGCCCCACCGCCAGGGCCAGCACATAGGAGACCAGGGTGCCGATCTTCCCGTTTTCCAGCACCAGAAGCAGAAGCTGGCGCCGCACTCTGGGCGCAAGATCCTCCTCGGGTCTGGCCGCCGGAATGGGGCGCTGGTTGACGGAGAAATCCACGGCTGCTACTCCACGGCGATGGTACCGGCCCCGCCCGCCACCACCTCGCCGATGATGCCGAAGTCGAGGGGATAGCGCCGCTTGGCGAGCCGGGCCATGATCGATTCCAGCGCCTCCCGGGGGGCGGCAATGAGGAGGCCGCCCGAGGTCTGCGGGTCGTAGAGCGCCATCTCCAGCGGGTCCATGGGTGGCAGACGGCAGGTGACCCGCGGCTGGTAGAAGGCTCGGTTCTTGTGCGCCCCCTCGGGAATGATGCCCATGCCGGCAAAGTGGAGGGTCTCCGGCAGGACCGGCACCTTTTTCGCGTCGAGGCGGATCGCGACCCGGGAGGCAGCCGCCACCTCGATGAGGTGGCCGAGAAGACCGAAGCCGGTGATGTCGGTGCAGGCGTGGGGGGAGACCGTGGCCATGAGCTGGG
>JBFLYY010000172.1:0-5980 GCA_040756495.1 Thermodesulfobacteriota bacterium
TGCTGGGCTGGGCCAGATAGGTGAGTTCGCTGCCGCAGACCATGCAGCCGGAGACGTGGCGGGGCGACACGGCCGGGGTGACGGGCAGGGTGACGATCTTGGGCGAGGCGGCAATCGTGCCCGGCGGCGCGGCGCAGCAATCCGCCGTTGGTTTTACGGGCGCGCCGGGCGCCGGGCAGCAGGAATTGGCCATGGCCAGGTTGGTCACCGCGCCAGACTCGCCGAGCAGCAGCACCGAATCGTCGAGCGCCTTGGCATCGCTTACGGGGATCGTGGCGCGCTGTCCCCTGACGAGCTGGATGCCGCTTTCGCTGGTCACCGCGGCAAAGGGACCGCGGTAGACTGCCGTGACCTTCTTTGTTTGGCCAGGTTTATAGGCGCGGTAGGTGAGGGAGTGGAACTGCACCCCTCCCTCCCGCCGGTAGGGGAACCGCCTGACGAGGCGGGCGGCTTCAAAGCCCGCGGCCCGCAGCATGGCCAGGAGATCCTCCTGGACCATGGCGCCACCCAGACATTCGCCGCGGAATCGCGCGTTGTTCCTGATGGCCACCGGGATCGTCTCGTCGGTGACGATGTCGGAGATCACCAGCCGGCCGCCGGGTTTCAGCACCCGGAAGATCTCGTGGAAGGTGGTGCGCTTGTCCGGAGAGAGGTTGACGACGCAGTTGGAGATCACCACGTCGGCGCTCGCCGCGGCAAGGGGCAGGGCCTCGAGAAAGCCCTTTTGGAACGCGACGTTGTCGTAGCCGAGCCGTTCGCGCACCTCCCGCTGCGAGGCGCGGGCCAGGGCGAGCATCTCGTCGGTCATGTCGATGCCGTAAATGCGGCCCTGCGGTCCCACCTTTTCGGCGGCCAGAAAACACTCCACCCCGCTGCCGCTGCCGAGATCGACGAGGGTTTCGCCGGGTTTCAATCCGGCCTCGCTCACCGGGCTGCCGCAGCCGTACGAGCGCTCGCGGGAGGCCAGGGGAATGAAATGGGCCGCGGCCTGCTCCGGGGCAAAGGGGTTGGCGATGTCGGTATTGGCCGCCCGGGCGGCCTGGGCATAAAATTCGCGCACCGACTGGTGGCCGTGGTCGCCGGCCAGGGAGATCACGCAGTTGCAGTGGGTGAGGGCGACGTTCTCTTCGCCCTCCGGGCAGTCGTGGCGGACGTCGCCCATGCGCAGCAGGAATTCCGCCGGGTTGCGCAGCGGGTAGCGGGCGGCCTGCCTGGCGATGAGCCAGAGGGCGAGTTCGCTGTAAAGCGGCACGTAAGGGTCGTGGCCGATAAAGGAGCCGCCGGCCAGGTGGCTGTGGTCGAGGTCGCCCCCGCCGATCAGGAACCTGAGGGGGTTGGCCTGCGAGTCTGCGCTGTCGATGAGCGAGGAGTGGCGGATTTTTTTGAGCACCGGGCTCCGGCGCCAGACCCGTTCGAGGCCGTCGGCCAGGGTGCCGCAGTTGAGGGCCTCGATCCCCACCAGGGCGGGGGAGGGATAGACCATGGCGTCCGGCCCGATGGCCAGCGATTCCCAGCCGGCGTTGCTGCCGTCGTAACGGGTGCCCGGCGTGCTGAAGACCTGGCCCTTCAAGGTCTCGAGGTTGTCGATGGTGATGCCCCGCGCCTCCGCCTCGGCGTGGGCGGCAAGGAGGACGGGCAGGATCTCGCCGGGCGGCACGAACTGTTCCGCACCCCCCTTGCCGCGCACGAAGTGCCAGAGCAGATGGAGGTTGCCGACCTTGTGCTGCGCGGCCAGCGCGACCAGGGCCGGCAGGTCGCCAAGGTTGGCGCGGTTGACGGCCACCGAGAGGGTGGTGGCAAAGCCCTCCCGGTGAAGGAGATCGAGGGTGGCGAGCAGCCGCCGGAAGGTGCCAGGGCCGCGCAGGTGGTCGTGATTTTTCTCAAGGCCGTCGAGACTCAACTGGAGGTGGAGCCGCTCCCGGGGGAGTTGCCTGAAGGATGCGAGCTGTTCGGGCAGCAGCAGGCCGTTGCTGAGCACCACCGCATGGTTCTCCGGCCTGGCGAGGAGTTCGGCGAGGAGAGCCGGAAAGCCGGGGTAGAGAAGGGGCTCGCCGCCGGTGAAGTAGAAGAGGGTGCAGCCGAGGGCCGTTGCCTCGGCAATGGTCCGGCGCAAGAGTTCGGGCGGCAGGCTTGCCTTTTCCGCCGGCGAGGCGGCAAAGAGACAGTGACGGCAAGCGAGGTCGCAGCGGTTGGTGAGATGGAACCAGCACTCCTTGAGGCGGGTGAGCCGGAGCGCGCTGCCGCGCCCGTGGTATGGGGACGCGGTGCCGCGGTCGAGCTGGGCGTGGAGTTGCTCCATGCGGAGAAGCGTCGCCGTCAGCGGCTCGTTCCCCGGAAAACGGCGTGCCGCCTCGTCGATGCCCTCTGCCTGCTGCAGGGCCTGGAGCAATCGGTCCGCTTCGGGGCCGGGTACGGCCCAGTCCGGACGCTCCGGGTGCAGATAGATGGGGCACCCCTGCCAGGTGCGGCGCTGCCAGTCGGAAAGCAAGCCCATGGGAAACTCGCGGCTCAAGGTTCGGGTGGTGCCCCCTGCGAGGGGACGTTCGCTGCACAATACTGACCGCCAGGCTTCGGGTCAAGCCGTTCTTCATCCGTTGCCCCGGCGGGAAAATGATGTCTTCCCCGGCTGGAGCAGGTATACTGCCCGCATGGAAACTCGGGAGCAGTTGCGGAAGCGGATTCTCATGGCGCGGGATGCCCTGGCCCCGGAGCTGCGCCACGCACGGAGCGAGGCGATCTGCGAGCGCCTCTGGCAGATCCCGGCGGTGGCGACCGCCAAGGTCGTCATGATCTATGTCAGCTTCCGCAGCGAGGTGGAAACCGGGCCTTTTATCGCGGAGTGCCTGCGCCAGGGGATCGCCGTGGCGGTGCCGCGCACCGAGAGCAAGGCCAGGCGCCTTGCCGTCCACCGCCTCGCCGACCCGGAGCGCGATCTCGTCCCCGGCTACTGCGGCATCCCTGAGCCCGATCCGGCCGCGGCCGAGAGGATCGATCCGGGGACCATCGAGGTGGTGATCGTGCCGGGCAGCGTCTTTGACCGGAGCGGCGGACGCCTCGGGTACGGCGGCGGTTATTACGACCGTTTCCTGGCCGACGAGGCGCCCCGGGCCCTGCGGGTGGGGGTGGCCTACGAGATGCAGGTGGTGGACAAGGTGCCGGTGCTGGCGCACGACATGCGGCTCCACTGGCTGGTGACCGAAGCGGAAACGTATGCGGCGGGGTGACTATGCGCACAGCGGTTTTCAAACACGACCTCTTTCTGGAGCACGATCCCGGCTACGGCCACGTCGAATCGCCCGACCGGCTCCGCGCCATCTACCAGGCCATCGGGAACTCTCCGCTCGGTAAGCAGCTTCTCTACCCGGAATTCGCCCCGGCCAGCGAGGAGGTGCTTGCCTTGAACCACACCCCGGACCACATCCGCCGGGTCAAGGCCACGGCGGGCAAGCCTTTCGAGGTGCTCGACCCGGACACCCACACCTCGCCCCGCTCCTACGAGGCCGCCTGCCTGGCCGCCGGCGCGGTGACAGCGGCGGTGGAGATGGTGGCGCAGGGCAAGATCGACAACGCCTTCGCCCTGGTGCGGCCGCCGGGCCACCATGCCGAGGCGGACCACACCAGCGGCTTCTGCCTCTTCAACAACGTGGCAGTGGCGGCCCGTTACGGCCTCAAGCAGCTGGGGCTTGCGCGCATCCTCGTCGTCGATTGGGACATCCACCACGGCAACGGCACCCAGCATTCCTTCTACGACACCGATGAGGTGCTCTACTTCTCCACCCATCAGTACCCCTACTTTCCCGGGAGCGGCGGCCTGAACGAGGTGGGCCGGGGCAGGGGCGAGGGGTACACGGTAAACGTCCCCCTCCAGGGCGGCCAGGACGATCTCGCCTATGCCCGCATCTTCAACGAATTGCTGGTGCCGATTGCTCGCCGGTACAGGCCGGAATGCCTCATCGTTTCCGCCGGCTACGACATCTATGCCGGCGACCCCCTGGGCACCATGGGGGTAACCCCGGCGGGTTTCGGCTATCTCACCAGGGTCGTGGTGGAGCTGGCGGCGGAACTCTGTAAGGGCCGGCTGGTGGTCGCGCTCGAAGGCGGCTATTCCTTCGAGGGGTTGGCCGGCGGCGTTCTGGCGACCCTTGCCGAACTCCTCGGCGAGGGAGGGCTTGCCGAGGAGCGGCTTGCCGTTTTTCGCGCTGCCGGCGGCCCGTTGCGGGCCCTGGAGCAGGCCAGGGAGGTGGCAAAAAAATACTGGACAATGGCCTGACGAATCACGGATGATGGACAAGGGCCGGGGCTCTGCCCCGCGGTCGGCAGGCAAGAGGGGTCATGGATGGGATGGGTGTAATGCAAGGGACACAGCAAGCCAAGGTGCTCATCGCGGACGACGATACCCTGGTCCGCGAGGCGGTGCAGAAGATCCTGAAGATGTTCGGCCACGAGGTCACCGCGGTGCCGAGCGGCGAGGAGGTTCTGGAGAAGCTCTCCGCGGATTTCGACCTCATCATCCTCGACATCAACATGCCCGGCATGGACGGCTTCGAGACCCTGAAGCAATTGAATCGCCGGGATCTCGGCATTCCGGTCATCTTCCTCACCGGCGTAGGCAGCATGGAATACGCGGTCAAGGCGATCAACCTCGGCGCCTACGACTTCATCCCCAAACCCATCGAAGATCTCGACATCTTCAACATCAAGATCCGGCGCGCCATCGAGAAGCGGATGTACGTCATGCAGGAGCGCGCCTACAAGGAGAACCTGGAGCGCGAAGTCAAGGCGAAGACCATCGAACTCGCCGACAAGAACCGCCTGCTCGAGGAGTACAGCCACAACCTCGAAATCTCCGCCCTCAACACCATGCTCACCCTCCAGACCGCGCTGGAAGAAAAGGACATGTACACCGCGGGCCATACCATCCGGGTGACCAATTACGCCGTCACCATCGCCCAGGCCATGCGCCTTTCCGCCACGGAGATCGCCGTGCTGGAGCGGGCCTGCCAGGTGCACGATATCGGCAAGCTGGTGATCGACGTCAACTACATCCGCAAGCCCGGCGCGCTCTCCGACGAGGAGTGGGCCCTGATGCGCAAGCACCCGGAGATCGGCGCCAACATCATCAAGCCCCTCACTTTCATGCAGCAGGAACTCTTCATCGTCCGCCACCATCACGAGCGTCTGGACGGCAAGGGCTACCCCGACGGCATCGGCGGCGACGAGATCGATCTCCTTACCAAGATCAGCACCGTGGCCGACAGCTACGACGCCATGACCTCCAAGCGCAGCTACAAGGTCAACATGGACACCGAGGCGGCCATTGCCGAGCTGACCCGCTGCGTCGGCAGCCAGTTCGACCCCGAGGTGGTGCGGGTCTTCTCCGAGGTTCTCCGCCAGAAGAGCATGCCCGGCGTTTCCTCCTGAGTCCCCCTGGCCGCCGTTGTCCGGGCGAAAGAGTGTTTGACTTGCCCCGGACGATGCGGTAAGAGTTGGGGCTATGAAGATCACCCCCGAAGAAGTGCTGTACGTCGCCAGACTCGCCCGTCTGAACCTCGCGCCGGAGGAGGTGGGGCCGACCACCGAGCAGCTTGGCCGCATCCTCGCCTATGTCGAGAAGCTCGACGCCCTCGACACCAGCGGGGTGGCGCCCACCAGCCATGCGCTGGCGGTCAGCAACGCCTTCCGCGACGACGTGGTGCGGCCGTCGCTTCCGCAGGCCGAGGCCCTGGCCAACGGCCCCCTGGTGAACGGCGAGGCCTTCGTGGTACCCAAGGTTATCTGAATAAATCTCGGCTGGCGGGCCGGAAAAGAGGCGTGTCGTCCGCGCTGGCCCACCCCGCCCGTCCTTTGCCGGTCGTTTGAGGATTTGCATGGAACTTGCGGCCCTGACCATTCATGAAGCGCGCGAACGGCTCGCCCGGCGGGAATTTTCCGCCCGGGAACTCACCGCGGCGGTGCTTGCCCGCATCGACGCGGTGGAAGA
>JBFLYY010000173.1:0-16551 GCA_040756495.1 Thermodesulfobacteriota bacterium
CGGCCGCGGCCCGCGTCGATGTCCCCTTTTTTCCCCAGGATGAGTTGCAGTGCGGGCCGGCTGCCCTGGCCATGGCCCTCGACTGGAGCGGCCTTGCCGTGCGGCCGGCGGAGCTTGTCCCCGAGGTCTTCACCCCCGGCCGCGAGGGCAGCCTGCAAAGCGCCCTGCTCGGCGCGGCCCGGCGCCATGGCCGGGTGGCCTATCCCCTTGCCGGCAGCGAGGCGCTGCTGGCCGAGATCGCGGCCGGCCATCCGGTGATCGTCCTCGTCAATCTCGGCCTCTCCTGGTATCCCAAATGGCACTATGCGGTGGTGGTCGGCTACGACCGGGATGCGGGGGAGGTGATCCTCCATTCCGGCCGCACCGCGAACGAGCGTCTCACCTGGCGGCTCTTTCTGAACATCTGGCAACGGAGCGATTCCTGGGGTCTGCTGGTCCTGCCGCCTTCCCGGCTGCCGGCCACGGCAGACGAAGGGGCTTGGCTGGCCGCGGTTGCCGGTCTGGAAAGGGTGGGGCAATGGCCGGCCGCGGCTGCCGGTTATGACGCGGCCCTTGCGCGTTGGCCCCGGAGTTTTCCGGCCTGGATGGGACTCGGCAACTCCCGCTTCCGGCAGCAGGATCTGGCCGGAGCGGCAACGGCCTTTCATGAGGCCACCGTGCTCCAGCCCGACAACCCGGCGGCCTGGAACAATCTGGCCCATGTCCTTGGCCGCCTTGGCCGGCGGGACGAGGCCCTGGCGGCTGCCAGGCGGGCCGTGGCCCTGGGGGGAAGTTTTTTGGAGCAGGCGCGGCAGACCCTGCGGGAGATCGAGGGGTTGCCGGCGCGTTGAGCGGTGCGCCGCGTGGCTGCCGATCAGGCGGCGAGGATGGGCTGGCGCAGAAGGAAGAGCAGCAGGGTCGTCAGGGCAGTGGCCAGGAGAATGAGGCGGGTGGCGCGGCGGATGTCCGCCGGTTCGATGGCGCGATTCGCCTCGCCGATGGTCGGCTTCAGGGTCGGGGTGCCGAAGTAGCTGCCCGGGCCGCCGAGCCGGATGTTGAGCGCCCCGGCCACCGCGGCCTCGGAGTGGCCGGAGTTGGGGCTTGCGTGGTTCAGGCGGTCGCGCCAAAAGATGCGCCAGGAGGAACGCCAGTCGAGACCGGCGAGGAAGGCGGCCAGCGGGATAATGAGCCCGGTGAGCCGGGCCGGCACGAAGTTCAAAAGATCGTCGAGCCGGGCCGCTGCCCAGCCGAACTCCCGGTACTGTTCGTTCTTGTAGCCGAACATGGAATCCATGGTGCTCGCCGCCTTGTAGCACAGCACCCCGACCGGCCCGCCGAGCATGGCAAAAAAGAGCGGGGCGGTGATGCCGTCCACCAGATTCTCGGCCAGGCTCTCCACCGTGGCGCGGCTGATCCCTTCCGCGTCGAGGTGGGCGGTGTCGCGGCTCACGAGAAAGGCGACGCGCTTCCGGGCCAGGGACAGGTCGTTGCTGGCGAGAGCCTGATAGACCTGCTGGCCATGGCCGACGAGGTCGCGCGCCGCAAAGCTCGTGTAGAGGAGGAGGATCGAGGCCGCCGTGCCCAGGGCCGGATGGATGGCGGCGGCCATGGCGAGCAGTGCCCAGGCGGCGAGGCCGGTGGCGGCGATGGTGCCGCACACGGTGGCAATCCCCGCTGCCCTGGCTGGGAAAAAGCGTCTGCTCGTCCCTTCGAGCCTGGCGGTGAGCCGGCCCATGAGCCGCACCGGATGGGGCAGCCATTGCGGGTCGCCCGCAAGAAGGTCGAGGGCCAGGGCCGCGAGGATCTGGTATTCGAGGCGCATCAGAGGCCGAGCATCCGGTAGATGGCGGCCATGTCGAGCTGGCTGCGCACGGCCTCGGCCAGCCGGTCGAAGGCCTTTTCCAGGTCATAGGGCGCCACCACCCGCTTGAGCGGCGCCAAGCCCCGCCGTTCGCGCAAGCGGTCGATGAACCAGCGCCGGAAGGGGTCGGCGTCGAAGATGCCGTGCAGGTAGCTCCCCCAGGCGCGGCCCTCGGCAGTGGCGTGGCCCGCCGCGCTCCGGTCGCTCAGGGTGATGCAGGGCTGGGCCACCTCGGCCCGGCTCTGGCCGTGGTGGATCTCGTAGCCATGCACCGCAAGGCCCGAGGCAAGGTGGATCCCGCTCTGGCGGGTCAGGGTCTTGTCCTGTTCGAGCACCGTGGCGAGGCCGAGGAGGCCAAGGCCGGTGAGGGTCGCGCCGCTTTCGGACTCGATCCGGTAGGGGTCGCGGATCTCGTTGCCCAGCATCTGGAAGCCGCCGCAGATGCCGACGGTCTCCACCTGCGGGTCGGCGGCGAGTTCAAGAATCCTGCCCCCCACTCCCGATTCCCTGAGCCAGACAAGGTCGCTCATCACGTTCTTGCTGCCCGGCAGGATCACTGCGTCGAAACGGCCCGCGAGGTCGGCCGGTTTTCTCGCCATAATGAGATGGACGTCCGGCTCCGCCAGGAAGGGTTCGAGGTCGGTGAAGTTCGAGATATGCGGGAAGTCGATGAGCGCGATCCGCACGTGGTCGCCGCTGGGTGGTGGCTGCTCGTAGAGGCCCGCCTTGAAGCCCACCGAATCCTCCTCGGGCAGGCCGAGGTTCGCGAGGTTGTCGATCACCCCCAGCACCGGCTTGCCGGTCTTCTGCACCATGTAGGTCAGGGCGTCGTCGAGGAGCGACTTCTGGCCGCGAAAGCGGTTGACCACGTAGCCGGCCACCAGCTCCCGTTCGCCCGGGTCGAGGATCTCCATGGTGCCGACAAAGGAGGCAAAGACCCCGCCCCGGTCGATGTCGCCGACGAGCAGCACCCGGGCCGCGGCATGGCGGGCCATGGCCATGTTGACGATGTCGTGCGCCTTGAGGTTCACCTCGGCCGGGCTGCCCGCCCCTTCGAGGACCATGACGTCGCATTCCGCGGCGAGTTCGTCGTAGGCCGCGGTGGCCGCCTTGAAGGCCTCGGGCTTGTAGGCCACGTATTCGGAAACGCTCATGTTCCCCACCGGTTTGCCCATGACGATCACCTGGCTGCCCACCTCGCTCGAGGGTTTGAGGAGCACCGGGTTCATGCGCACGTCCGGGTCGAGGCGGCTGGCCTGGGCCTGCACCACCTGGGCGCGGCCCATCTCCCTGCCGTCGCGGGTGACAAAGGAGTTGAGCGACATGTTCTGCGCCTTAAACGGCGCGACCTTGAGGCCGTCTTGCAGCAGGATGCGGCAGAGGGCCGCGGTGAGCACCGATTTGCCGGCATTGGAGCTGGTGCCCTGGAACATCAGGGCCGGGGTACGGCGTGGCATGGCGGGACTCATCCGTTCTTGGTGAAGAGAAGCAGACGGCGCGGGATGGTGGAAAAGGGCAGGGCCGTCTCGAAGGTTTTGGTCAGGGTGTAGGGGCTCTCCGGGGCCAGGGTCTGCCATTGGGCGATCTCCTCTTCCGCCCGGCGCCCCTTCATGCAGATCACCGCGCCGCCCGGCGGGTTCAGGCCGGCGGTGCAGGCGAGAAAACCGGCAATGGCGGTGAAGGCGCGGCTGGTGACGATGGGGAAGGAGCGGACTTCGCCCTTGAGGGTCGTCTGGCCCGGTTCGATCCGCTCCTCGATCACCTCGATGTTGGCAAGTCCCAGGGTGCGGATCACGTGGCGCAGAAAGGAAACCCGCTTCTGCCGCGGCTCCACCAGGGTGACGGCGAGGGCGGGACGGGCGATCTTGAGGGCCAGCCCGGGAAAGCCGGCGCCGCTGCCGATGTCGAGGAGCGGCCCGCCGGCCGGCAGTTCGTCCAGCACCGGCAGCAGGGTGAGGGAATCGAGGAAGTGGGTCTCGATCACCTCGGCAAGCGGGGCCTTGGCGATGAGGTTCATCTTCCGGCTCCACTTGGCCAGTTCCGCATGGTAGCGGCAGAGGCCGGCCACGGCCGCGTCGTCAAGGGAGAGGCCGAGGCGGGCGAGTCCGTCCCGCAGTATGGCAGCGCAGGTCTCGATCATCGCTATGCAATAGCAGGTATCGGCAGACGCGGCAACCGGATTTCCGCCTTGGTGCGGTGGCGTTGCAGCCAAAAAAGAACCCGACAGCGGGAAGCCCGCTGCCGGGTCGGTCGGAACCGATCGAAGGTGGCGGAACTTACGCCACGGACTCGTTCAGTTTCTTGCCAGCCTTGAACTTGGCCACCCGCTTGGCAGGGATGGTCATCTTCTTCTTGGTCCGCGGGTTCATGCCCTGACGGGCGGCCCGCTTGCTGGTCGAGAAGGTGCCAAAACCCACCAGGGTTACGGAATCACCCTTCTTGAGCGCGCCGGTGACGGCGGCGATCATGCCGTTCAGCGTCTTCTCGGCGGCGGTCTTGTTGATCTTCGCGGCCTGTGCCATGGCGGTTACCAGATCACCCTTGTTCATTACGTACTTCCTCCCCTGCATTGTAAATGGTTGGTGGTTGCGAAGGCCCTTGTCCGGGTTCCCCCTACGCGTTATTTCCCTGCCGGTGCGGGTTTTTCCTAGCCGGCAAGCCTTTCGGCGTGGACATCGTCCGCGTCACTGTACTGGAAGTAGTTGCAGAGCAACTCCTCGCCCCGGCGGATGTTGCAGCGGGCCAGCATGGTGTTGTGCGCCGTGTTCACGACATTGTAATCGGATTCGCTGTGGTTCATGAACTGTGCGTTGTCGATGCACAGGTGAAAGCGGTCGTTCTCCTTGTAGCTGTACCGTTCCAGGGCGGTGAAACAGGCTGGCGCCACCTCCGTCTTGAGCGCCCGCCACTCCTCCGGGGTGTAGGTCAGATCGACCCGCGGGTTGAACTCCCAGACGAGCGTGCCCTCGGGGATGTCCTCCGCCGCGAAGATGCCGATGCCGTGAGTGGCGGACCGGTCGAGATAGGTGTGGATCTTAAGCATGGCGGTAACGTGGCAGGCTCAGGGCGTGGAGATAGACGTACGGGTCCGGGTTGATCATCTCCTGGAAGAAGAAGTCGGTGGTGTCGTAGGCATGGAGGTAATTCTCCAGCAGTTCCTCGTGGGCCATGATGTCGCGATTGGCGATCTCGGTATAGTCGTCGTTGAAGACGATGTTGTCGTGGTCTTCCGAATGGTTGATGAAGCGGGCATTGTCGGTCAGGTAGAAATAGCGGCCGCCGCGCCGGTAGGAGGAGTTGAGCAGGTGGCGCAGCGAGCACTGGTCCACGCCCTGGCACATGGCGATGAAGACCTTCTTGCTGAAGATCTTGTCGATGTGGCGATTGAACTTCCAGATGATGGTGCCGGCCGGGATGGGTTCCGCTGCAAAGAGGCCAATGCCGTGGATGGGAGACGGAGCGAGATAGGTGTTGACGGTGAGCATCCTGCATGCCTCTCGACTATGGTCTGCATCAGGAGGGTGGGTGATCGGAGTTATCCCCCCTGCGCACCGGGAGCAGAACCACACAGGCGGCCCCTGCGTCGCTTTGTACCCCCTTCCCACGCTATTACGTGAAGCCGCCTGCCTTGTCAATGGGAATTGCGGACGGCAACCACTTTTTTCAGATGGCGAGGAGGAGCAGGATGCAGAGGGTGAGCGCGGGATAGAGGAGATAGAGACCGACGATGCCGTGCTGGAGTCGGTGGCGGAGCCAGGCGGCGCCGGTGGCCAGAAGAGAACAGAGGGGGGTGACCACGAGATCGAGAACCAGGTCCGGGGTGTGGGTGTGGAGACGGGCCGGGCCGGGGAACCAGTTCCGGGGTTTTACCGCGTCGCTCCGGCTGCGCAGTACCCAGGCGAAGAGGCCGGCAATCAGCTCGGCAAAGGAGGAGGCGGTGTACTGGGCGCGCGGCAGGGGGCGGACATAACCGCAGCCCCAGGTCGGCACGCGCGGTATGGCCTGGCGTTGGCGGCGGTTGCAGGCGATAAGGCCCGCGAGCACGAGAAGCAGCAGGGCGCTCAGGCTGATGAAGCCGGCCGGGGCCAGGGCGGCCAGCGGCGCGGCCGTGGCACTCGGCAGCCAGGCGTGGATGGCGGCCTGCAACAAGGGAAAAAAGGCCTTGGGCGCAAGGCCGATGGCCAGGCAGGCGGCCAGCAGGATGGCCATGCCGGTCAGCATGGAGGCCGGCGCCTCGTGCGCCGCCACTGTTTCGTCGCGCGGGGTGCCGAGAAAGGCCAGGCCAAAGACCTTGGCAAAGCAGAGGAGCGCCAGGCCGCCGGTCAGGGCCAGGGCAGGGGCGGCGACCAGGGCGGGCATCAGATCGGCGGCGAGCGGCTGGCTTCCCTGGAAGAGGCCCAGGTAGATGAGCCATTCGCTGACAAAGCCGTTCAGGGGCGGCAGGCCGCAGATGGCGACGGCGCCGCCGAGGAAGAAGAGGGCGGTGAGCGGCATGGGCCGGAAGAGGCCGCCATAGCGATTCAGTTCCCGGGTGCCGGTGGCGTGGATCATCGAGCCGGCACTCAAAAAGAGCAGCGCCTTGAAAAGGCCGTGGTTGACCACATGGAGGAGCGCGCCGGCCAGCCCCAGAACGACCATGGCCGCCACGCCGTAGCTGCGCCCCAACAGGGCGGTGCCGAGCCCCAGCAGGATGATGCCGATGTTCTCGACGCTGTGGTAGGCGAGGAGCCGCTTGAGGTCGTGCTGGGCAATGGCGAAGACCACGCCGAGCACACCGGAAAGCACCCCCAGTACCAGAATCGTCCAGCCCCACCAGGCGGGAATGGCGTGAAAGAGGCTGGTGATGCGGATCAGGCCGTAGATGCCCATCTTGATTACCACCCCGGAGAGCAGGGCGGAGACGTGGCTGGGCGCGGCGGCATGGGCCTTGGGCAGCCAGATGTGGAGCGGCATGATTCCGGCCTTGAAGCCGAAGCCGAAGAGGGAGAGGAGGAAGATCGTTCTGGCGAGCGGCATGGAGCCGTCGAGGGAGCCGGCCGCCGGCAGGGCATGGAAGAGCGCCGTATCGCCCAGCAGGGCAAAGAGGGCGAAGAGGGCCAGGGTCGCGGTATGGGTGGCAACGAGATAGAGAAAACCGGCCTGCTGGACCTCCTCCTGGTCGCGTTCGGTGACCACGAGGAAGTAGCCCGAGAGCGCCATGATCTCCCAGGCAAAGAGAAAGACGAGACCGTTGCCGGCGGTGAGCAGGATACCGATGGCGGCGCCGAGCAGAGGGTAGAAGAAGCGGAGCCAGGCGCTGCTTGCCGGCTTGTCCGTACACGGCCAGTAACCGCTGCCGTAGAGGAGGCCAACGCCGCAGATCAGGAAGGCGGGCAGCAAAAAAATTGCCGAGAGGCCATCCAGCCGGAGGACGAAGAGGCCGCCGACCCCGGACCACGGCCGGCTCAGGACCGCGCTTTCCGGCTGGGCGAGGGCAAGGAGCGTGGCGCCGATGCCGAGCAGGGCGCCGGCCAGGCCGCAGACCAGGGAGCAGGTGTCCCCGAGGGCGGAACCCTTCCGGGTGCAGGGGGCCAGGAAAGCAGAAACAAGGATGAGGCAGATAGCCGTAACGAAGAGGGTCATGCGGTCTCCTTCTTCTTCCTTTTTCCGTGCCGGGTTTCGGGGATGGGCCGGCAGCCCGTCAGCGGGTGGCCTCCCGCCTGCCGAGCAGCCGCAGCAGGCCGTCCAGGATGGTGTACGGATGGGGCGGGCAGCCGGGAACGAAGAGATCCACCGGCAGCAGAGCGCCCACCCCGTTGTGGACCTCCGGCGCGTTGGCAAAAGGGCCGCCGCCTATGGCGCAGGCACCGGTGGCGATCACTACCTTGGGCTCCGGCACCGCCGCGTAGGTGGCGAGCAGGGCTTCCCGCATGTTTTCGCTGACCGGGCCGGTGACCAGGATGCCGTCGGCGTGGCGCGGCGAGGCCACGAACTGGATGCCGAAGCGGCCCAGGTCGAAGACCAGGGTGCCGAGCACGTTGACGTCGGCCTCGCAGGCGTTGCAGCCGCCGGCCGAGACCTGGCGCAGCTTGAAGGAGCGGCCGAAGAGTTTCCTGAGCGGCTGATCGAGCGGGGCGGCGAGTTCCGGCCCGCGCTCGGCGGTGACGGTCAGCTCCTCGCGCCGGCGGGCCGCCAGGCGATAGTCGGTGGAAAATTCCAAGGCGCCGTGGGGGCAGGCCGGGCAGTCGGCGCAGAAGAGGCAGCGGCCCAGGTCGAGGGCAAGGGCGTTGTTGTGCTCCCGGATGGCGCCAAAGGGGCAGCGTTCCGCGCAGCCGCGGCAGCCGGGAGGGCATTTTTCAAGGCGCAGCCGCGGCAGGCCGCGGAAGCGGTCGGAGAGGGTCGGCTCCTCTTTGGGAAAGGGGCCGGTCCGGTAGCCCTGCTGGAAACGTTCGTAGAGAATGCGTAGCATGTCTTCCTCGTCGTTGCCCTGTGGTTACAGGTCAAACCCGCAGTAGGAGAGATTGAAGCTCTTGTTGCACAAGGGAAAATCGGAAATCTGCTCGTCGCGCAGCGCCATGGCCAGGCCGTTCCAGTTGAAGAAGGAGGGATCGACCACCTTGTAGCGCCGGAAGCGGCCCTGGCCGTCGGTGAGCGCGACGTGGGCCAGTCGGCCGCGCCAGCCCTCGACGAGGCCAAGGGCCAGGGTGTCGGCCGGCAGGGGCACGGGCGGGGCGGCAATGGGGCCGGCTGGCAGATTTTCCAGGGTCTGGCGGACAAAACCGATGGCGTGCTCGATCTCCCGCCGGCGGACCACGGCGCGGGCAAAGACGTCGCCGCTTCCCTCGGTGATGGCCGGCACGTTCCCCGCCGTATAGGGGGCCACGGGAAAGGCGCGGCGGGTGTCGCAGTCGAGCCCGCAGGCCCGGGCCGCCACGCCGACCAGCCCCAGGCCGAGGGCGTCGTCGGTCATCACCCTGCCCACCCCTTCGAGGCGGCCGAGCACCGAGGGTGCCTCGAAAAAGAGGTTCAGGGCGCCGCGGGTGTTGGGCACGATGTCGGCCAGGGTTTGCAGCAGCCGCGCCTGGCGGGCGGAATCGACGTCGAAGAGTACACCCCCCGGCCGCACCAGGCCGCGGCCGAAACGGCTGCCGCAGAGGGCGGCGGTCATGTTGAGATAGTCGCCGCGCAGCCGGCCGCAATAGGAGGCCGTGGGCAGGAAGCCGACGTCGCCGGCCAGGGCACCGATGTCGCCGACATGGTTGGCCAGCCGTTCGAGTTCCAGGGCCACGGCGCGCAGGGCCTGGGCGCGGGGCGGCGCCACGGTGCCGGTCAGCCCTTCCAGCACCAGGCTGTAAGCGGTCATGTGGCCGATGGTGGTGTCGCCGGCCATGGTTTCGATCTGGGCCGGCGTCTGCGGCCAGGGGCCGCCGGCGAGCAGGCGTTCGATGCCGCGGTGCTGGTACCCGAGCGAGATTTCGAGATGGAGCACCTTTTCGCCGAAGCACTGGAAGCGGAAGTGGCCCGGCTCGATGATGCCCGCGTGGACCGGGCCCACGCCGACCTCGTGGATCTCCTCGCCCTCGACCCGGAAGAAATCCATCACCCCGGGCTCGGGATGGCGGCTTGCGTCGCGGCCCCAGGCATCGCTGCTGCCGTGCCAGAGCCGATGGAAACGCACCGGTTTGAGCCAGGGGTGGCCGTTGGGCACCATGCCGAACTGCTCGGCGATCTCCCGCTCGAAGAGGTGGAGCTGCGGCACCCGCGGGGTCAGCGAGGAGATGCCCGACACCAGCCGGCCGCGGAGCACGGTGAAGGCGCCGGGCTCCGGGGTGGTGAGCACGGCAAAGAGTTCCGGCTCCCCTCCGGCCTCGCCCTGGTCGGCGAAATAGGCGATGAGGGTGGCGCTGTGCCGCATGAGGTCGATGAGGCTGCCGGCGAATTCCGGGAACGGCAGCACCGGGATGGCACTGAGCGGCAGCCGGCCGCCGTTGCCGAGGGTGATCGTGGTCTTCACGGCGCCACCTCGACGAGTTTTGCCGCCTCGCTGAACATGAGCCGGAGCGGTTCGGGCAGATAGATGCCGAGGCAGAGGACCGCGGCCAGGAGGATCAGGGGGCTGGCCACGGTCAGCACCGTTTCCCGGTATTCGGTGGAGTCCTCCGTCTCTTCCAGGTGGGGGCCCATGGCCACGGGCAGCACGGTGCCGCCCATGCCGATGAAGATCACCACCAGGAGGCCGATGAAGAGGGCGCCCAAGGCGAGGTGGCCGCCGGCGAACATGCCGCGCAGGATGGTGAACTCGCTCATGAAGGGGGCAAAGGGCGGCGAGCCGGTGATGGCGAGAAAGCCGGCCAGAAAGAGGCTGGCGGAATAGGGCAGCACGGTGAGCGCGCCCTGGGTCTCGCACATCCGCTTGCTGCCGTAATAGCGATGGATGTTGCCGGCGGTCATGAAAAGCACCCCCTTGGTCAGGGCGTTGTTGAGCACGTGGAACATGGCGCCGTAGGTGGCCAGGCCCCCGACCGCGATACCGATGACCAGGATGCCCATGTGCTCGACGCTGGAATAGGCGAGCATCCGTTTGATGTCCCGCTGGCGGATGACGAAGACCGCGGCAAAGATCAGGGAAAGGACGCCCAGGGCCAGCAGCATCTGTTGGACCAGCGCCTGTTCTCCGGCCGCGATCATGATCTGCACCGAGCGCAGGATGGCGAGAAAGGCGACGCTGGTGAGCCCGCCGGCCAGGAGTCCGCCCACCAGGCCCGGGGCCTCGCCGTAGGCATCCGGTTTCCAGGTGTGCAGGGGGGCAAGGCCCATCTTGGTGCCGAAGCCCACCAGCAGAAAGACGAAGCCGGCGCGCAGCCAGGGCTTCGAGTAGAGCGGGGCGTTGGCCAGCATGCGGCCGAGGAGCAGTTCCTGTTCGCCGCCGCCGTGCAGGCCCGCGTAGGCGACGAAGAGGATGCCGAGCATGGCGAGCGCGATGCCCACCGAGCAGAGCAGCAGGTACTTCCAGGTGGCCTCGATGGAGAAGCGGTTGCGGTTGTAGTAGATCATCGGCGCGCTCAAGAGGGTGGTGGCCTCCACCGCCACCCACAGAAGGCCGAGGTGCTGGGCCGCGGCCGCGACGGTCATGGCGCCGAGAAAGCAAAGCAGGGCGGTGATGAAGACGCGGTTTTCCCAGTCGGCATGGCAGCGGAAATAACCGAGGGCGTAGAAGGAGCAGGCGGCATAGAGCAGGCTGACCACGAAAAGGATGAAGCGGCCCAGGGCGTCGAGACCGACGAGGCTGCCCGCCTCCGGGACCGGGGCGCCGGCTGCCGTGAGCTGGAGCACCAGGGCGAAGTGGCTGAGGGCGGTGATCGGGATCAGCCACGGTCGCAGCCGGTCGGAGGGCAGCAGGGCAGCGAGCAGGGCCGCGGCCAGGGGCAGGAAAATGGCGGCATGGAGCAGCATGTTATTCCCTCAGCAGGCTCAGTTGTTCCGTGTTGAGCGTCGAAAATTCCCGGTTGATGTGGTGCATCACGATGCCCATCACGAAGATGGCCACCAGCATGTCGAGCAGTACCCCCATCTCCACCATGAAGGGCATGGCCTCGGCGAGCAGGGTGCCGAAGATGAAGATGCCGTTTTCGAACATCAGGTAGCCCAGTACCTGGGTGATCGCCTTGCGCCGGGTGATGAGCATGAGAAAGCCCGCGGCCAGGGTGGAAAGCGCCGCCGGGATGAAGAGCGAGTGGAGGTGCGCCGGCAGCAGGGGAAGGCGGTCGCCGAAAATGAAGGCACCGGCGGTGGTAAGCGCGCCGAGCAGGAGGGTGGGGACGTAACCGATGCGCGGCTCGACCTCCCGTTTGATCCGCACCTGGCGGATGGCGCGGAAAAGCAGCCACGGCATGAGCAGACCCTTGAGGAGAAAGGCGCCACCGGCCAGCAGATAGGTGTGGATGGTGATGGTGTGGAGGAAGAGCGGCAGGAGCGCGAGCAGTGCCCCCTGCAGGGCGACGCTGCGGATGCAGGTGCCCAGCCGGCTGGTGCCGAGGATGAAGAAGTTGAAGAGGATCACGAAGAGCAGGATCAGGTTCGGCGGCGTGTTCATACTCACCTCAACAGCAGCACAAGGGCGAAGAAGGAGAGGAGCGAGGTGCCGATCAAAAGCTGGGGCACCTTGAGGAGGCGCAGGCGGGCCATGCCCGATTCCACCAGGCCGATGCCCACGGCCAGCGCCAGCAGGGCCGCGACGTAGAGGCCGGCGTCGAGGAGCAGGTTGCCGGTGGCGGGCGGCATGACGAAGTTGACCACCAGGGTGCCCATGACCATGAGCTTCATGGCCGCGCCGTAGAGGATCAGGCCGAAGTCCGGGCCGCTGTGGTCCAGCACCATCACCTCGTGGATCATGGTGAGTTCCAGGTGGGTGTTGGGGTCGTCGAAGGGGATGCGGCAGTTCTCCGCCAGCAGGACGATGAAGAGGCAGATGGCGATGAGGGTGAGCGATACGCCGTAGACGCTCTGGAGGTTGCCGGCCAGGAGGGTGCGGAACATGGTCTCCAGGGTGAAGCTCCCCGAGATGCGCGCCAGGACGATGAAGGCCACGAAGAGCGTCGGTTCGGCCAGGCAGGAGAAGGTGGCCTCGCGGGCGGCGCCCATGCCCTCGAAGCTGGAGCCGGTGTCCAGCGCGGCCAGCACGGTGAAGAAGCGGCTGAGTCCGAAGAGATAGACAAAGAGAACCAGGTCGCCGGCAAAGGAGAGGGGGGCGCCGATGGCGCCGAAGGGGATCAGCAGCGCGGCAAGGAGCGGCACCACGATGCCGACCACCGGCCCGGCCCGGAAGACCCAGGTGGTGGTGGCACTCAGTACCATCTCCTTGCGGAAGAGCCGTTGCAGATCGTAGTAGGGTTGCCACAACGGCGCGCCCCGGCGGCCGGCGACGATCGCCTTGGTCCGGGTGATGACGCCGAGGATGAGCGGCGACAGGCCGGCCAGGAGCAGCAGATGCAGGAGCAGGCGAGTGAGCATGGCGGTTTCCCGGATCATGATTTCATGGGGCCATTATGCTCCATCCCAACAGGAGGATGGTAGCGGTAAAGATGTAGAGCACGTAAATGTTGAGCTGGCCCGCCTGCAACCCGCGGCAGGTGGAGGCGTGTTCGGCGAGTTTGCGGAAGAGGGGGAGAAAGCAGCGGGTCAGCACCGGGTCGGGCCGCTCCTGGTCGAAGCGGGCCGGTGGCGGAAAGAGCGCTGCGCTGCGGGTCGAGTCGGCCGTGGGCATGACGCAGGAGCAGAAGAGCGTGTCCTGGGCGAGCTGGCTGTAGCCGCCGGCGGTATAGGCCATACGGGAAGAGGGTTTGAGATAGCCGCAGCCCCAGGTGGCGATCCGGCCGGTGTTTCGGAGCCGCCACGTACGTATTGCCACGACGACCACCATCACCCCAAGAGCCGTGAGCAGGGCGAGGCTCCATGCCGGGCCGAAGGGCGGCATGGTGGCGGCGGCGCCGATGCCGGTCGGCGAGAGGAGGGCAACCAGCGGGCCGTCGATCAGTTGCAAGGGGAGCTGCGGCGCCACGCCGATCAGCAGGCAGCAGCCGGCCGGGATGGCCATCGCCGCGAGCAGAGGGGCGGACGATTCACGGGCCGCGGCCGCGGCCGGGGTGCGGGGTTCGCCTTGAAGGGCCACGCCGAGCAGGCGGGTCATGACCAGGACCACCAGCCCGCCGGTGAGCGCCAGCAGGATGGCGAGCAGCATGAAGAGGAAGGCGGTGCCCCCCACCGTCTCCTGGCCGGCCTGGAAGAGGCTCAGGTAGAGCAGCCATTCGCTGACGAAGCCATTGAGCGGCGGCAGGGCCGCGATGGCGGCGGCGCCGAAGAAGAGCAGCGAGCCGGTGAGCGGCATCCGGCGCAGCAGGCCGCCCATGGCGGAAAGCTCCCGGTTGCCGGTGGCGTGGGCCAGTGCCCCGGCCCCGAGGAAGAGC
This sequence comes from Thermodesulfobacteriota bacterium, assembly GCA_040756495.1. GTDB lineage: Bacteria > Desulfobacterota > Desulfobulbia > Desulfobulbales > Desulfurivibrionaceae > JAJZRJ01. Next base: position 13,783 of record JBFLYY010000173.1, read on the forward strand.
AGTCCCTTGAACAGGCTGTGGTTCCAGATGTGGAGCAGGGCGCCGCTGAGGGCCAGCAGCGCGGCGGCGGGGTGGCCGGTGGCCAGGCAGAAGAGCCAGAGGCCCAGGCCCAGGAAGATGAGGCCGATGTTCTCCACGGTGGAGTAGGCCAGGGAGCGCTTGATGTCCGTCTGGGTGGCGGCCATGGCGATGCCGAAGAGGGCGCCGCTGATGCCGAGGAGGGCGATGGCAATCCCGACCCAGGCGGGCAGCGGCGGCAGAAAGGTCAGCATCCGCAGCAGGCCGTAGAGGGCGGTTTTAATCATGACGCCGGACATGATGGCCGAGACATGGCTGGGCGCCGCCGGGTGGGCATCGGGCAGCCAGACGTGCAGCGGGAAAAGGCCGGCCTTGGCGCCGAAGCCGACGAGGGCGGCGACCACGAGCGGCAGCGTGCTTTCGGGCGGCAGGGCGCGCAGGGCGGCGAAGCTGGCGAAGTCGAGGCTGCCGGCGACGCGGGAGGCCGCGAAGAAGAAAAAGAAGAGGAAGGCCGCGCCGAGATGGGTGGCCACCAGATAGAGCCAGCCGGCCTGGCGCACCTTTTCCTCCTGGTAGTCGTGGGTCACCAGGAAGAAGGAGGAGAGCGACATCAGCTCCCAGGCGAGCAGGAAAAAGAGACCGTTGGCCGCGAGAACCACCGCGGCCATGCTGGCGCCCAAGCTGTTGTAGAAGAACCAGTGCAGGCCGGCGCGCCAGCTCCGGGCCGGGAAATGGAGGTAATCGATGGCGTAGAGGGCGCCGCAGAAGGTGAGGAGAAAGATCGGCAGCAGGAAAAAGGCGGCCAGCGGATCGAGGGTCAGGGTGAGCGTAATGCCGGCGGCGGGCCAGGCGAACGTCGTGTGCTGCGGCGTCGCGGCGGACAAGGCGGGCAGGGCGCTGGTAAACCCGATTGCCGAGGCAAGGGCGGCGGTGGCCGCTCCCAGCGGATGGGCGAGGCGGGCGCGGGGGCCGGCGAGGAGGCAGAGCAGGCCCCCGGTCAGGAAGATGGCCAGGGCCAGCAGCAGGCCGTTGCTATCGGTGGCGAAAATTGGCGTCATGAACTCGGTCCGGTCCGGGCAGGCGTTAGACGGGGTTTGCGGCTGGCGCCGAAGGAGCGGCGGTGGCGCGCTTCGTCTTCCGGCCGGGCGTCTTCGGACTTCCGAAGATCTCGTTCTCCTTCCGGCTGAGGTAGTGCAGCAGTTCCCGACGGGGTGGTTGTTGTTGCATCGTGCGGTGGAACTCCGGTTCCATGGCCAGGCGCCGCAGGCGGCCTTCGATCAGGGCGCCCTCCGCCAGGCTGGCCGGCAGCACGAGAAAGATCGCCGTGGTCTTTTTATGGTCCAGGGCCTTGAAGTCGGCGGGCTTTTCCAGGAAGGCGACCAGGGTCATGGTCTTTTCGAAGAAGATTGGCCGCTCCGGGCTGGTGCCCATGAGGGCGAGGCCCTTGAACGACGAGGAGCAGAGCGATTCGCGGGCGAGGATGGAGACCTTGGTCTGCAACGGGTCGAGGCGGCTGGAGTAGGTGAGGGTGGCCAGCAGTTCGTCCAGGGCCTCGTCGCGGTTGCTGCCGTGGATGCGGTAAAGAACCGTGCCGTTCTGGAGGGACTCGGCCAGGGTGATGTCGATGTTGGTGATCCGGCTGCCCGGGCGGTTGCCGCTCTTGGCGTTGAGCCAGCTCTCCACCGTGTCGCTGCGGAAGCGCCACTGGCCGCCGATCTTGACGGCAAAGGGGATCTGGTTGTCGCCCACCATCCGATAGACGGTCTTTTCCGAGATTCCCATCTTCTGGGCGAGCGTCTTGACGCTGATGAATGTCTTGTCCATTGTTGTCCCAAATTGTCCAAACGTGTTGTATGCAGATACCGCCGCCGGCCCTGCGCTGTCAAGGGATTTTCGGAACCGGGGCATTCGGGCGCCGCGCGGGGCGGCAGGGTGAAGGGGCGGGGAACAGGGGAGAGGGAGCAGGGAGGAGGAAAAAAATCAGCCGCCGGCCTGCTTGACCCGGTAGCCCTGCTTGGTGAGTTCGGCGATGAGGACGCTGCGGTGGTCGCCCTGGATCTCGATCACCCCGTCCTTGACGGTGCCGCCGCTGCCGCAGCGCTGCTTGAGTTTTTTGGCCAGGGCCTCAAGGCCGGCCTCGTCGAGGGGCAGGCCGCTGACGAGGGTGACGCCCTTGCCCTTTCTCCCCTTGGTTTCCCGGCCCACCCGCACGATGCCGTCGCCCTTGGGCAACGTCTTTTGTTGCGAGCAGGCGCACTGCTTCCTGGGGTGGCCGCATGTGGGGCAGATGGCACCGTGTTCGGTGGAATAGACCAGGCCGGGAGTTGGTTTGCTGCTGGGCGGCATGATGCGGAGTTATTCGGTCGCGGGCTCTTCCGTGGTCGGCGCCGCGGCAGAGCCTTCGTCGGCTTCCTTATGCTTGTTCAGCTTGCGCAGCCGTTTTTCTTCGTTCTTCTTCTGGCGGGCGATTTCCTTCTGGCGTTTCTCGTACTGGAAGTTTGTCCGTGCCAATGGGTCTCCTTTGGGCGGCTGCCCGGATGGTGATTTCCTCCACTCTACCCGCTTGCCGGGAAAAAGGCCAGCGCCCTGCCGGTCATTCTTTCTTGCGGCGCGCCCTGGGCGTGTTTCGGGCCGGTTTGTTCTTGGCCGCCGGTTCGTCCGGCGGCAGGAGAAAGCCCAGACCGCCGCACTCCGGGCATTCCTCCACGGTGAAGAAGAAGCGGCTCACCCCGCCGAAAAAGGTCCATTGGC
>JBFLYY010000174.1:0-3591 GCA_040756495.1 Thermodesulfobacteriota bacterium
GGGTCTGCGCCTATATCACCCTCGACCGCGAGGGCGCCCTGGTCCAGGCCGAGGAGGCCGACAAGCGTCTGGCGGCCGGTGAGGCCAACCCGCTGTGCGGCATTCCGCTCGCGATCAAGGACGTGCTCTGCACCAGGGGGTTGCAGACCACCTGCGGTTCGAAGATCCTCGAAAATTTCCTGCCGCCCTACGATGCCGCGGTGGTGGAGAAACTCAAGGCCGCCGGCGCCGTGCTCCTCGGCAAGGCGAGCATGGACGAGTTCGCCATGGGCTCCTCCAACGAGAACTGCGCCTATGGCGTGCCGCGCAATCCCTGGCGGCTCGATGCCGTCTGCGGCGGATCGAGCGGCGGTTCGGCGGCGGCGGTGGCGGCGGACGAGTGCGTGGCCTCGCTTGGTTCCGACACCGGCGGCTCCATCCGCCAGCCCGCCTCCCACTGCGGGGTGGTGGGGATCAAGCCCACCTACGGCCGCGTCTCCCGCTACGGCCTCCTGGCCTACGCCTCGTCCCTCGATCAGGTCGGGCCGCTCGCCAAGGACGTGCGCGACGCGGCCCTGATGCTCAACGCCATCAGCGGCCACGACCGGCGCGACTCTACCTCGGTGAACGCGCCGGTGCCCGACTACACCGCGGCGCTGGTCGAGGGCGCGGCCGGTCTCACGGTGGGCATCCCCAGGGAGTATTTCGCCGCCGGCCTCGACCCCGAGGTGGAGAGCGCGGTGCGCGGCGCCATCCGTCAGCTCGAAGCCGCGGGGGCGGAGCTGGTCGAGGTCTCCTTGCCCCACACCGAGTACGGGGTGGCGGCCTATTACATCATCGCGCCGGCCGAGGCGAGTTCCAACCTCGCGCGCTACGACGGCGTGCGCTTCGGCTACCGCGACCCGAGCGCCGAAAACCTGCTCGACATGTTCTGCCGCAGCCGTTCCCAGGGCTTCGGTCCCGAGGTGAAGCGCCGCATCATCATCGGTACCTACGCCCTCTCTTCCGGCTACTACGACGCCTACTACAAGAAGGCCTCCCAGGTGCGCACCCTGATCGTCGAGGATTTCACCAGGGCCTTTGCCCGCTGCGACGCCCTGATCTCGCCGGTGGCGCCCACCCCGGCCTGGCGGCTCGGCGAAAAGAGCGCCGACCCGCTGGCCATGTACCTTTCCGATGCCCTGACCATCCCGACCAACCTGGCCGGATTGCCGGGTATTTCGGTGCCCTGCGGACTGAGTAGTGCCGGACTGCCCATCGGCGTCCAGCTTCAGGCCGCCCCCTTTGCCGAGGAAAAACTGCTGCGCCTTGCCTATACCCTGGAGCAACGGCTGGGCTTTGCCGGCAGAAAACCCGCTCTGGCCTGAATCCCATGAAACTCAAGGTTGCCGACAACATCGCCACCCTGATCCCTTACCCGCCCGGCAAGCCCCTGGAGGAGCTGGAGCGGGAATACGGCATCACCGGTTCCATCAAGCTCGCCTCGAACGAAAATCCGCTGGGTCCGTCGCCCAAGGCAGTGGCCGCCATTGCCGCGGGCCTCGACAAACTGCACCGCTACCCGGACGGCAGCTGCTACTATCTGGCCCAGGCCCTGGCCGCCAGACTCGGGGTGGAGCCGGCGGCACTCGTCTTCGGCAACGGCTCCAACGAGATCATCGGCCTCTTGATCGCCGCCTTTCTCGCGCCGGGCCAGGAGGTGGTCACGAGCCACCCCACCTTCCTCGTGTACCAGAAGATGGTCCAGGCCCAGGGCGGGATCAACCGGGTGGTGCCGCTCCGCGAGATGCGCCACGACCTCGACTCCATTCTCGCGGCGGTGACGGCCAAGACCAGGCTCATCTTCCTCGACAACCCGAACAACCCGACGGGCACGGTCTTCACCGCGGCCCGGTTCGAGGCCTTTCTCGACCGGGTGCCCGAGGGGGTGATCGTGGCCCTCGACGAGGCCTATGTCGATTTCGTCGCGCCGGACCTCCGGCTCGATGCCCGGAAATACCTGCACCACAAGACGCCGGTGGTGGCCTTGCGCACCTTTTCGAAGGCCTATGGTCTGGCCGGGCTCAGGGTCGGCTATGGCCTCATGCACCCGGAGATCGCCGATTATCTGCACCGGGTGCGCCAGCCCTTCAACGTGAACCAGCTGGCCCAGGTGGCTGCCCTGGCGGCCCTCGCCGACGACGACCACTACGAAAAGACCATGCGCCTGACCCGCGAGGGCATGGCCTGGCTTGCCTGCGAGGTGGAGAAGCTCGGCTGCACGGCCTTCCCCAGCCAGACCAATTTCTTTCTCATCGACGTCAAGGGCGACGGCAAGAAGCTTTACGAGCGGATGCTCATGAAGGGCGTCATTGTCCGGCCGATGCAGGCCTACGGCTACCCGACCTACATCCGCCTCACCGTGGGGCTGCCCGAGGAGAACGCCCGCTTTGTGAAGAGTCTCGCCGAGTCGCTCGCGGAGCTGGGCTATGGCCGCTGAACAAGCCATCGTCACCATCGACGGCCCCTCGGGCGCGGGAAAAAGTACGATCAGCCGGATGATGGCGGCCAGGCTCCGCTTCACCTACCTCGATACCGGCGCCATGTACCGGGCCGTGGGGTTGGCGGTGGAGCGGCTTGGCATCGACCTGGCCGACAGCGCGGCGCTCAAGGCGTGTCTCGATGGTATCCGCATCGAACTGCACCCCGTGGCGGACGACGATGTCCACGTCTTCCTGAACGGCGAGGATGTCTCCGCCGCCATCCGCACCCCGGCCATGGCCATGGTCGCCTCCAGGGTCTCGGCGGTGCCGCAGGTGCGCACCAAACTCACCGAACTCCAGCGGGCCATCGGCGCTCACGGCGGCATCGTGGCCGAGGGGCGCGATATGGGCACCGTGGTCTTTCCGGCCGCCCCCTACAAGTTCTACCTCGACACCTCGGCCGAGGAGCGGGCCCGCCGCCGCTGCGAGCAGCTGCGCGCCAGGGGGCAGGCGGCCGACTATCAGGAAATTCTGGACCAGATCGTCAAACGTGACTATGATGACAGCAGGCGCGCGCTCGCCCCGCTGAAGCCGGCCGCCGACGCGATCATTGTCGATTCGTCGGCCATGGACCCCGAAGCGGTGGTGGCGTTCATGCTGGGCCGTATGGGCAAGGCGAAGAGCTGACACGGAGGAGGACGGTATGGCGGGAGAAGAGTCGCGGGCGCTGAAGCGGCGGCATCTCATCTACTATCTCGAGGTGTACGACGATGCCACCGATGCCCTGGTGGGCCACCTGGTCGATATCACCACCGGCGGCATCAAGCTGGTGAGCAAGGAGCCCATCGCCACTGGCAAGGCCTTCCGCCTGCACATGCGCTTGCCCGAGGGCTACTTCGCCGACAACATCCTGCGTTTTGCGGGCAGGAGCCTCTGGTGTTCCAACGACGTGAATCCGGACTTCTACGACACCGGTTTCAGCGTGGACGAGATGGACGCGCGCGCCAAGGAGGTTGTGGCGGGTCTGGTGGGGCAGTTCAGTTTCAACGACTGAGCCTTGCCCTGTGAAGGTTTTTGCGGCGCGCCTTCGAGCGGAAGGGGCGCCGTCTTTTTTTGTTTTTTCGGCGGTGGCGCGAGGAGTCAAAAGATC
>JBFLYY010000175.1:0-13379 GCA_040756495.1 Thermodesulfobacteriota bacterium
AAGGTTCCGGCGGGGCCAAAGTGCATCTTTTTTGCTGCATCGGTGCCGCCCGAATGAGGCAGGGGCAGGGAGGAGGATCGCCTGCAACCGCGGGGCAGCAGGCGGCAGGGACCGACACGGAAGGGATTATGCGTCGGGAAGGCGCTGTCCGGCGCGGAAATCCTCCGCTGCCAGCCCGAAACGGCGCAACAGGCGCTGAAAGGCCTGACGCCCGAGGCCGCTGGCCTGGGCCGCGGCGGTGACATTGCCGTCCGTGGCCCGCAGGGCCTCTTCCAGATAGCTGCGGGAGAAACGGGCCACCATCTCCTGCTTGGCCTCGTTATAGCCGAGATGGCCCGGCAGGGCGAGGCCGAGCCGCCCGGTGGCGGTACCGGCGGGTGGCGGAACATCGAGGTCGGCCGGCGCGATGGTCGGCCCGCTGGCCAGCAACACCGCCCGCTTCAGCACGTTCTGCAGCTCGCGGACATTGCCCGGCCAGGGCCGCTGGAGGAGAAACTGCTCCGCCTCCGGCAGCAGGGTCAACGGTTCCCGCGCGTATTCGGCGGCGTAGCGGGCGAGAAAATGGCGGGCCAGGAGCGGGATGTCCTCGGGCCGCTCGCCCAGGGAAGGCATGGTCACGGTGACCACGTTGAGGCGGTAGAAGAGATCCTCGCGGAAGAGCCCCTGCCGGATCTTCGCCTCCAGATCCTGGTTGGTCGAGGCCACCACCCGCACATCCACCGGGATGCTTCTGGTCTGGCCGAGCGGCATGATCTCCTTTTCCTGCAACACCCGCAGCAGCTTGGTCTGGAGGGAGAGCGGCAGATCGCCGATTTCGTCGAGCAGGAGGGTCGAGCCGGCCGCCTCCAGGAAGAGCCCCTTCTTGTCCTGGGTGGCACCGGTGAAGGCGCCGCGGGCGTAGCCGAAAAGCTCGCTTTCCAGCATCGGCCCGGGCAGGGCGGGACAGTTCACCGTGACCATCGGCCGCGCGGCCCGCCGGCTCAAGGCGTGGAGCGCCCGGGCGGCCAGCTCCTTGCCGGTGCCCGACTCGCCGCGGACCAGCACGGTGACGTCGGTGTCCGCTACCTTCCCGAGCAGGGAGAAAACCTCCTGCATCCGGGCCGAGCGGCCGTGAAAGCCGGAAAAAGTGGTCTTGCCGGCCAGCAACTCCTCAAGCTGGCGGTTCTTCCGGAGCAGCCGCACCCGTTCGAGGCAGCGGGCGAGGCTGTGGACGATGCGCTCCTTGTCGAAGGGCTTCTCGATGAAGTCGTAGGCCCCGCTCTTCAAGGCCTGCACCGCCAGCTCCACGTTGCCGTAGCCGGTCATGACGATGACCGCCACGCCGGGATAGCGTTCCTGCACCCGGGCAAGCAGTTCGAGGCCGTCGAGGCCGGCCATCTTCACATCGGTGATCACCACATCGGGCCGCCAGGAGGCGAGCCTGGCCCACGCCTCGTCGCCCGAGGCCGCCCTCTCCACTTGGCACTCGCACTTGCGGCCCACCAGCCGGGAGAGCATGGCCAGCATGTCTGGGTCGTCATCGACCAGCAGCACCTGCGGCAGCCAGCCCTCCTCTTTAGGGTGGGCGATATCCTCGTGTCGTCCGCTCTCCATATCTGTATGGAATGGACCACCGCGCGAAAAATTGCAACAGATAACCGCGGAAATTCTCTGCCGTGTCCCGAAAGAAACCCGGCGTGCCCCATTCCGCGCCACCTGCCAGGGCCGCGCCCGGATAGCCCCTTGCACCCAGCCCTGCTGGTTTGGTATGCTGCCCTTGCATCCATTCTGGGGGAAACGATGCGCCTTTTTCGCCACCATACCGCGCTCCCGAGGCTGGGGGCGGCCCTGCCGCCGCTTGTCCTGCTGGCAGGGCTCATTGCTCCGGCCCCGGCCTGGGCGGTCCAGGTCCACGGCGGCGCCGAGGGCTATCTGGTCCACCAGATGGCCCACCTCTTCCTCGCCGCCGCCCTCATCTTCCTGCTCTCTCTCCTCCACCGCCGCCCGCCCGGCACCGGCAGGCCCTGGCGGCACCTGAAGTTCTCCCTCCTGCTCTTCCTCCTCTGGAATCTCGACACCATGACGGTCCACTGGCTGGCGAGCCGGCTGCCGGAGAGCGCCATCCTCCCCGGCGCCACCCCGGCCGGCGACCGCATCCTGCTGCCGGCCGACTGGCCCTGGCTCCTCTACTATGCCGGCAGCCTCGACCACCTGCTCTGCGTGCCGGCGGCCTGGTTCCTGCTCCTGAGTCTCAAGGGGCTCGCGACGACCGTCAGCCACCGGCCGCCAGCGCCGCCGCCACCCCGGACGAGCGCATGATCAGCCTGCCCCTTTTGCCGGTCTATCTGGTCGATTCCCTGGGCGCCGCGCTCATGATCGTGCTGGCCTTCTCGGCCTTTGTCCATGCCCGCCGCCTCAAGCGCCTCGAACCCGCCAACTTCCTCTGGACCTTCTTCTTCTGGCTCACCCTGACCCTCTCCGCGCTCGCCATCTCGCGCAGCTTCTGGCACCTGGTGCGCTACCTCTTCGTCCTCGCCGGCCACGAGGAAATCTGGCAGGCGGTGCGGCCTTACAGCGGCGGCATCAACAGCCTGGCCTTCGTGGCCGCGGCGGTGGTCACCTTCTACTACCACAACACCGAACAGGTGGTCGCCTCCGGCCGCCGCGAGGCCGAGGCGCTGCGCCAGGCCAACGACGAACTGGCCGAGGCGCACGAGGCGCTCCACCAGCTCAACCAGACCCTGGAGGAGCGGGTGGAACGCCGGACCCGCGCCCTTCGCCTCTCCGAGGAAAAGTTCCGCAGCCTCTTCGAGGCCTCGAAGGATCTGATCCTCTTCTGCGACCAGGAGGGACGCATCGCCGACATCAACGACAGCGGGCTCGAACTGCTGGGCAACGGCCGGCGGGAGGAGGTGGTCGGCCGCCCCTTTGCCGACTTCTTCCTCGACCCGGAAAAGGGGGCGAACTTCAAGGCGGAGATCCTCCGCCACGGCCACGTCAAGGAGTTCGAGAGCCGGATCAGGGGGGCGGACGATTCCTGCCGCTATCTGCTGCTCACCGCCGCGGCCATACGCTCCGAGGCCGAAGGCTACCAGGGCTGCCAGATCATCGCCATCGACCTTTCCCACTTCAAGCAGATGACCGATCAGCTCATCCGCTCCGAGAAAATGACCTCCATCGGCCAGCTGGCCGCCGGCGTGGCCCACGAGATCAACACCCCGCTCGGCATCATCCTCGGCTATACCCAGCTCCTGGCCGAGGACTTCGAGGAGAACCCCGAGGTGAAGGAGACCCTCGCCACCATCGAGAAGCACACCAAGATCTGCCGGCGCATCGTGGCCGATCTGCTCAAGTTCTCCCACCCCGCGGCGGAACAGCGGATGCGGCCCGGCGACATCAACCGCTGCCTCGAGGAGGTGCTCGCCATCGTCGAACACACCTTGAACATGGACCACATCTTCATCCACCGCTGCCTGGCCGAGGGCATGCCGCCGGTCTCCTTCGACCCCGAACGGCTCCGCCAGGTCTTCGTCAACCTCGTCACCAACGCCCACCACGCCATCGGCAGCGAGGGCATCGTCGGGGTCTGGAGCCGCCATCACCCGGAGCGACGCGAGGTGGAGATCGTCATCGGCGACAGCGGCAGCGGCATTCCCGCCGAGACCGTAAGCCGCATCTTCGATCCCTTCTTCACCACCAAGGAGGTGGGCAAGGGCACGGGGCTCGGGCTCTCGGTCTCGTTCGGCATCGTCAACGACCACAACGGCCGGATCGAGGCGCATTCCCCGCCCCTGGACCAGGAACTGGCCGCGGTGGGCATGCGCACCGCCTTCCACGTCTGGCTGCCGGTGGCGGCCGAAACCGCGGGGGAGTAAGGGATGGCACGGATTCTGGTTCTGGACGACGTGGCCGATGCCGGCCTGCTCATCAAGAAGATCCTCGAAAGGCAGGGCCACGAGGTTCTGGTCTTCTGCGACGAGGACGAGGCCCTCCGCTACGCCGCGGGCCACGAGGTGGAACTCGCCATCCTCGACATGAAGCTCCCCAAGCTCGACGGCACCGAGGTGCTGGCCGAACTGAAAAAGCTGAAGCCCGGCCTGGCCGCCATCATGCTCACCGGTTTTCCCACCAAGGGAGGGGCCCGGCAGGCAGCGCGGCTCGGTGCCGCCGCCTATTGCGCCAAGCCCATCGGCAAGAAGGAACTGGAGGAGACGGTGGCCGCGGTGCTTGCCAAGGGCGAGGGCGGTTGCGCCTAGCGGTCGGCCAGGGCGTGGAAGTAGCGCTCTACGAAACGGCCGGAAAGCACCTCGGGGCTGGTGAAGGAAAAGTTGGGATCGGTCGGCTGCCCGCCCAAGGCGGCCACCGCCGCGGCCGAGAGTTCGGCCATGGTGGCGGCGAGCCTGGCGCGGTCGATCGCCTCCGCCGGCACCCCGTGCAAGCGGCAGCGGAGCGGGCGGTATCCATAAAGCCGGCAGCGTCCGGCGTGGGAGAGGGGGCAACGATAGCCAGACTCCTCCCCCTGCCGCGCCAGTTCGTCATCGGTCGCCAGCGCGCCCCTTTCCCCCAGCCGCTTCACCCAGCCGGCCGCCTGTGCGATGCACTCCTGCCGCGCCCCGCTCGTCAGCCGCCGATCGAGCTGGTGGCCGAGGGCCACCGCCTCGATGAACCCCAGCCGGAAAGGCTGGCCGCAGCAGGCGTCATTCTCCGCCCCGCAACGGACGACGCCGCCCCCGGCCCCGGCAATCTCCTCCTCCACCTCGCGCACCAGCGCCTCGTAACCGACGAGAAACCCGGCCAGTTCCCGGGCCGGCCCCTGTTCCAGCCGGGGTTCGCGGATGGTGAGCGTTCCGCTCTCCTTGCCGTATCGCTTCAAAAAGCGCCACTGGACGTAGCTGGCCGGCAGGGCCCGGCTGTGGGCAATGGTCTTGCCGGCCAGTTTCAACCCCAGGCCGCGCCGCAGGAGGTAGGCGGTGACAAAGGTGCCGGTGCGGCCGATGCCGTGGCGGCAATGGACCAGCACCTTCTTGCCGAGATAGACCGCCTCGTCGAGCCAGGCGAGGGCCGCCTCCAGGGCCGCCATGTCCGGCGTGGTCTCGTCCGGGATGGGCAAAAAATAGACCTCGAAACCCGATTGCCGCTCGATCTCGTGCAGGTCGCAGAACTCGCCGCAGAGGTTGACGATGGCATCCACCCCCTGCTCCCTGATGGCATCGAGGTCGGCAAAGGAGATGGGCATCGAGCCCACCGCCAGGGCCGGGGTGATCCAGGTCAGCTGGTAGGCCATCGGCCACCTCCTTCTCCGCCGCCGGCGGTCTCGGAAAAATCGGACCGGCCGGCCAGGAATTCGCGGGCAAATCGCAGGGCCGTCTCCTCGTCGGCAAGGCCCATGTCGAGCAGCCGGCTGGCGCCGAGGAGCCTCCCCGCCTCCGCCAGGGCCGCGAGCAGGATCGTCTCTTCCTGCCGGGGCAGCAGCGCATCGAGCACCTCGCCCCGGCGGCTGGTGCGGAACCCCAGCCGTTGCAGGACGGCAGCGAGGAAAACGAGGCGCAGCAGCCGGCCGCCCTGCTCCCCGCCGCCGCCGACAAAACGGAGGCTGAGGTAGTTGTTCTCCGCCACGCCGCCGGCCAGGGCCTCCACCACCGTGTAATGGTAGCCGAAGCGGATATGGAAATGGACGTAGTCCCGGTCCACCGCCGCGTAGCTGGCGTAGAGCGGGGAATCGGGCGGCGCCAGGCCGCCGGCCATCACCGCCTCGCCGAAGGCCTGCCAGTCGAAATGGAGCGGCTGTTGCCAGCGGATGGCGGGGTGGTTCAACCCCTGCCAGAGCGCCTGGAAAGGGTGGCTGGCCACCTGGGCGCTCTCGATCGTTGCCGTCCCCTCCCGGGCCGCCGGCAGGAGGCCATGCCCCAGATCCACGAGATGGAGCCGGAGCGGGAGAGTGGTGGCCAGTTGCCGGCCGCCGCCGATGCCGCGGCGGGAGCCGGTGACGAACATCGCCGCCATCGCCTGCTCATGGGCGAAGCGGATGCAGTCGTGGAGCGAACGGCAGTTTTCCGCGATAAATCCCGGCTGACCCGGCTCCGGCAGCCGCAGGGGAGAAATCTCGGCCAGAAGCGCGGCCAGCAGCCGCCCCACCGGCGTGGTTGGGCGCGGACGCCCACGCAGCGGCACCTCGGGCAACAGACCGGCATGAACCACGGCCCGGTCGCCATCCACGGTCACCGCCTCCCCCTCGGCCAGGGCCGCCATGGCGCCAGGCACGTTGACCAGGGTCGGCACCCCGTACTCCCGCGCCACCAGGGCCGCATGCCCGATGCTGCTGCCCTGCTCGGCCACCACCGCGGCCAGCAACGGCAGAACGGGGGCATACTCCGGCGGCAGGGTGGGCGCTACCAGCACGGAACCGGCGGCCGCGGCCGGCAGCGGCTGCCCCGGCCGAAGCCGTACCACCAGCCCGCTGCCCACTCCGCCCACGGCCCGCTCGCCCCCTTGCAGCAAAACCGGCAGCGCGACCGCCGCCCGGGCGGCCTCCGGACGACGAGTCGGGGCCCCGGGCGGCAACGGCCGGCATTGCAGGAGGAAAAGCCGCCCCTCACGATCCCGGCACCATTCGATATCCTGCGGCTGCCCGAAGTGTCGGGCAATCCGGCGGCCCCACTCCGCGAGCCGCTCGATCTCGGCCGCGGTGAGCAGCGACGAGGCAGCCCGTTCGTCGCCCGCCCGGATCACCTCCGGAGTCGCGGCGCCGCTCACCAGCGGCCCGCCCTGGCCCGCCACGGCATGGATCACCACTGCCTGCGGGTCGTCGCCGTCGCCGACGGTCATCACCCCGCTCACCGCGGCCTCGACCATGGCCAGCACCAGAACCGCCATGGGAGTCATGGCATCGGCCAGGCCGTGCCGGATGCGGTAATGGAGGGCGCGCTCGCCGTAGCGGCTGGCCAGAACCTGGCAATAGGCAATGGTCGCCTCCGCGGCCGGAACGCGGAGCACGGTGCGGTACTGGCCGGCAAAGGTCAGCTCGCCATCCTCGGCCAGGGCGCTGCTGCGCACGGCGACATGGTTCACCCCGGCCGCGCCCAGGCGTTCGACCGCCGCCGCAAGTGCCGCGCGCACCTCATCCGGCAGGGCCGTTTTTTCAAGGAGAGCCGTCAACTCCGCGGCCACCCCGGCCACCTCGTCACCCTGGTCCAGATCGAGGGTGGCAAGCCGGCGGTCGATGGCCTGCCGCATCTGGGGGGTGAGACAGCAATGGCAGGCGCGGGTGGTGACAACGAAGCCGACCGGCACGGGCAGGCGGAGCGTCTGGTGGATGAGGGCGAGCCGGGCTGCCTTGCCGCCGCACAGCAGCGGGTCAACGGCGGCCGGGTGGGAGAGTTCGAGGACATAGGGCGGCGTAGCCGGCCGGGCCGGAACCGGAAGGAGACGGCGCACCGCGCGGTCGCAGGCCCGTATCCGGGCCGGCAGTCGGCGGTAACGCCAGGGCGCCATGGCCGAAAGTTCCGCGGCCATGCCGCTCACCGCGGCCAAGAGGCCGTCATAGCGGGCCAGGATCAGCAGCCAGTCCACCCGGCGCTGGCCGAGGCCGATCTCTTCCAGCTCGGCCAGGCAGTCGTGGGCCGTGCGGTCGTAAGTCAGCAACCGGCGGAAGGCGGCGTAGCGGGCGGGCAAGGGAGTGCCGCCGGCAAGAAACCGGAACAAACGCCGCCAGCGACTGCCATCCCCCATGGCCGTCCCCCTGCCGCCCTGTGACGGCTAACTGAGTTCCCGCTCCCGCAAGACCCCGAGGTGGGTCGGCAGGGTCAACTCCACCGTGGTGCCTGCTCCCACCTGGCTCCTGATCGTCATTTCGCCCTTGTGCCCCTCGATGACCTGCTTGACGTAGGAAAGCCCCAGGCCGGTACCGCGTCGTTCCACGGTTGCGAAGGGGGTGAGGATCTGCTCCAGCCGCTCCGGCGAGATGCCGGGGCCGTTGTCCTCGATGCGCAGCCGCACCCCGCCCTCGGCAAGCGCGGTGGTGAGCCGGATGGTCTGCCCTTCCCGGCACGCCTCGATGCTGTTGCGGATCAGATGCATGATGGCGATCTTCATCAGCCGCTCGTTGCCCTGGAAGAGCAGCAGGGTCGGCGAGAGGGTCAGTTCGATGGTCACCCCCTTTTCCGCGGCCTCGGGGGCCAGCAGCTCGACGCACGATTCCGCCAGGCCGCTCATATCGAGGGGGAGGAAGGCGCCCGGCGCCTCGGTCCGCACCTCCTCGAACCGCCCCACCAGCTCCTCCAGCCGCTCCGCCTGCTCGCGCACCCTGGCCAGGCGCTCGCCCTCGGCCGCCGGCAGCTGGTCGGCCTCCTGGGTCATCCGTCGCGCCAGCCCGCCGATGATGGTGGCCGGGTTGCGGATGTCGTGGGCGAAGCGCAGGGCCATCTCCATCCGGGTCCGCTCGAAGACCGCGCTCTCCAGGGCCCGGTTCAGATCGAGCAGCTCGCGGCTGGTGCGGCCGATCTTCTCGCGGTCGCGGTTCATGCGGTTGAACAGGCTCTGCATCCGCTGAAAGAAGAGGGTGACGCTGGCGATGACGACAAAGGTGAGGGTGTTGATCGAGCCGCTCAAGGGGGCAAGCAGCAGCCACCAGTCGCGGTGGCCGGCAAAGACCAGCAGATGTTTGACGATATGGCCCACCGCCCGGGAAAGGGCAAAGGCAAAGAGCGCCCCGCAGAACCAGAAGAGATAGGTGGCCAGCGGATCCCCCTCGTCGCGGCGGAGGATCTTGAAGGACGTGGCCAGGCAGAGGACGGAGCCGACCACCAGCAGGGTCGAACCCGCGATATCGACGAGCCAGATCGGCAGGAGGGAGATGGTCGTCATGGCCCGCCTTCGCCTTCCCGGTCGGGAGAGGGGCCGAGTGCCCGATGGATGCCGCGCAGGCCGAGATAGAAGGAGAAGACGGCCGGCACCACCAGCAGGTGCTCCAGCTTGGCGACGACGTACGCCAGCTCAAGCCAGGAGACCACGAGAAGCCGCGGCACCAACTGCCCCGGCTCCCGCAGCATCGCCTCTTCCGGCACCGCCGCCTCGATGAAATGGCCGCCAAAGGCCCAGACGTTCCAGAGGGCCAGCAGCCACGCCCCGGCCGCCATCCAGCGCCAGGGCCGGCGAACGGCGAGGCGGCTGTGCTGGATGCGCAGCGCGAAGGAGAGCATGGCGGCGAGAAGGAAGAGGTGGGCGATCTGGTGGAGATAGAGGCCGTCGTAAGCGTGGGTCTGGAGGGCGTGGGCGGCCCGGGCCGGCAGGAGCAGCAGCAGGGCCGCCAGCGGCAACGGGCGAAGCAGGCGAACGAGAGGGTGCGGCAGCGGGTTCATCGGCCTCCTCGGCGCAGGAGCATGACGCCATATGCTACTCTGCCACATCTCTCCGCGCGGGGCAAGAGCGATCGGCGCCGCCTTCTCATGCCGGCAGGAAGCCCTGCTGGCGGCAGGCATCGAGTACCAGCGCGGCCAGGCCGGCGATGAAGCGGGGGTGAGCGTTGAGGGCGACGGTGCGCTCCAGGCGCACGCCGTGGATGGCGGCCAGCTCGCGGTACTGGATGTCGATCTCGTAGAGGGTTTCGACGTGGTCGGAAACAAAGCTGATGGGCACCATGAGGATCTCCCGCATGCCCTGCCCGGCCAGCTCCCGGATCATGTCCGGGGTGGAGGGGGTGAGCCATCTGACCGGGCCGCTGCGGCTCTGGAAGCAGAGCTTGCCGCCGATGCCGGTTTCGCGCTCCACCGCGGCGATGGTCCGCGAGACATGGTCGAGATAGGGATCGCCCTCGACGATGAAGGAGACCGGCAGGCTGTGGGCGCTGTAAACCACGGTGACCCGCTCCGGGTGGGGAAAGCGCGCCAGTCCCGCCCGGATGGTCTCGGCCAGGGCCGCGACATAATCGGGCTGATCGGGCCAGGCGTTGATCAGGGCCAGTTCGAAGGGCACCTTCGTCGCCTCCACGGCTCGCTCCAGATCCTTGAAGGAGGAACCGGTGGTTGCCCGCGAGTAATGGGGATAGAGCGGCAGGGCGACAAGCTGGCGGATGCCGGCTGCCGCAAGCTTCTCCAGGGTATCGTCGGCCCGCGGTCGCCAGTAGCGCATGGCCGCGCCCACCACAAAACGCCCGTGCCGGGTGAGTTCCCTGGCCAGGGCCTGCCCCTGCTCCGCGGTGATGCGGGCGAGCGGCGAACTGCCGCCGATGAGTTCGTAGGCCTTCCGGCTCTTTACCGCCCGCTTGCGGGCGATCTTCCTGGCGATGAACTTCTGGAGAAAGGGGAAGGGGGAGAGGCGGATGATGTTGCGGTCGGCAAAGAGGTTGAAGAGAAAGGGCTCGACATCGGCGAGTTTTTCCGGCCCGCCCATGTTGAGCAGCACCACCCCGATGGGATTCGTGTTCGTCCTGGTCTCCATCGCGTTCCTTTGCTAGAAGGTCTCGTTGCCGAGGGTGACGGCATGCCCGGCCACCACCCCGGCCAATTCCGCCGGCGCCCACGGCAGGAGGGTGAACAACCGTTCCTCCACCTGGCGGCAGAGGAGGAAATTCTCGCGGATCAGGCCGTGCAGACGCTGGTCGTTGCGGCCGTAGCGGGCGAGGATGTAATCGAGCCGTTCGTCGAGCCCCACCACCTGGTCGTGCAGCACCCGTTTGTCGGCATAATAGACGATCTCTTTTTCGCGGCAGCAGGAAGGCGCCAGACCGCCGCGCAGCAGCACGTGCTCGGCCACGATCTCGGCGATCTCGCCATAGTCGTGGCGGCGGCAGATCTCGCCGCCCATGGCCGCGTGGTCGCCGTCGCACTCAAGGCAGGCGGTCTTGGCAATGTCGTGCAACAGCGCCCCGGCCACGGTGAGTTCCACGGATACCGGGGCTCCGAGACGTTCAAGCTCCGTGGCCACAAGCCCCGCCACCCGCGCCACCAGCAGCGAATGGTCGCGGATGTTGGCCAGCATCCGGTACTCGGCCATGAGCGCGAGACACTGAGTGACCGTGGGAATCATCTCCTCGCACCAACCGCTTGCTTTAGGCCACGAAAACCACGAAAGGGCACGAAAGGAAGAGAGGACGCGAGACCCTCATCCTCGAGACGCAGCGTACCGGACGCCTTCCTCCCGTTTTCTTTCGTGAATTTCGTGGGTTTCGTGGCAAAACTCGCCTTACGCCTTCCGGCTCAACCGATGCACCGCCTCAACGAAGAATTTCGCCTGCTCCGGCGGAATCTCCGGGACGATGCCGTGGCCGAGGTTGAAGATGTGGCCCCGCGCGCCCCTGGCCTGATCGAGGATGTCGCGGATCAGCGCCTCCATCTTCGCCGGCGGCAGCAGGAGGGCAATGGGGTCCATGTTGCCCTGGAGCGAGACCTTTTGCCCCACCACCTTCACGGCGTCGTCGAGGCGGAGGCGCCAGTCGAGGCCCAGGACGTCGGCCCCGCTGGTAAGGCTCTGGGGCAGCAAGGTGGCGCCGTTGTTGGCGAAGTAGATGATCGGCACCGTCACCCCCCGCTCCTTGAGGGTCGCGATGATCCGCTGCACGTAGGGGATGGCGAACTGGGCAAAATCGCCCGGCGCCAGAACCCCGGCCCAGGAGTCGAAGATCTGCAGGGCCTGGGCCCCGGCCGCGGCCTGGGCCGCCAGGTACTCGATGGTGCAGTCCGTGATCTTCACGAGCAGATCGTGGTAGAGCGCGGGCTCCGTGTACATCATCTTCTTGGTGAGGAAGTAGTTCTTGGAGGAACCGCCCTCGATGAGGTAGGTGGCGAGCGTAAAGGGCGCGCCGGAAAAGCCGATGAGCGGTACGCGGCCGGCCAGTTCCCTCCTGAGGATGCGGATGGTGTCGAGCACGTAGGGCAGCTCCGCCTCCGGGTCCGGCACGTGGAGTTTCTCCATGGCGGCGCGGTCGCGGATGGGCTCGGGGAAGACCGGCCCCCGCTTCTCGTGGAACTCGAGCGGGGTACCCATCTTCTCGAGCGGCACCAGGATGTCGGAAAAGAGGATGGCGGCATCCACCCCGAGGTAATCCACGGGCTGGATGGTGACCTCGGCCGCGGCCTCCGGCGTCTTGCACATCTCAAGGAAGGTGTACTTGCCGCGCACCGCCTGGTATTGGGGCAGGTAGCGGCCGGCCTGGCGCATGAGCCACACCGGGGTGTAGTCGGTCTTCTCGCCCCGGCACGCCTTTAAAAAGGTATCGTTCATGAAAACTCTCCTAGGGATTCAAAGTGAAAAACCGCAACGCCAAGCCGCAGAGACGCGAAGAGAACGGAAAGAGAATCTTGCGACTTTGCGCCTCTGCGTTAAGAATCAGCTACTCTGCATCTTTTTCGGCACGTAGGTGCAGAACGGCTCCTCGGCCATGTAGTCTCCGGTCACGGCATAGGCCCGGGCCCGGCAGCCGCCGCAGACGTTGACATACTCGCAGACCCCGCAGCGCCCCTTGTACGCCTTGAAGTCGCGCAGGTCGCGGAAGAGCGGCGACTGTTCCCAGATCTCCTTGAAGGACTTCTCGCGGATGTTGCCGGCAGCCATGGGGAAATAGCTGCACGGCAGGACGTTGCCGTCCACGTCGATGAGCGAGATGAGCTGGCCGGCCAGACACCCCTTGGAGCCGCCGGTGGAGAACTGCAGGGTGCGGCGCTTGAAGTCGCTCCCCTCCTCCTTGGCCTTCTGGAGCACCACCCGATAGTAGTTGGGCGCGCAGGTGGGCCGCACCAGGAGTTCGTGCTCCTCCTTCTCCATCTGGTAGTGCCACTCAAGGAGCTTCTCGTACTCCTCGGGCGCGATGAGTTCGTCCATGATCCCCTCGCCGCGGCCGGTGGGCACGATCATGAACATGTACCAGGCCGTGGCGCCCAGTTCCTTGGCGAGTTTGTAGATCTTGGGGATCTCCGCCTGGTTGCGCTTGGTGAAGGAGGAGTTGATGAGAAAGGAGATGCCGTTCTCGCGGAAGAGGCGCGCGGCGTTGATGGTGCCGGCAAAGGCGCCGGGCTGGCAGCGGAAATCGTCGTGCACCGCGGCAGAAGCGCCATCGAGCGAGAGCGAAACCATGCGGATGCCGGCGGCCTTGATCCTGGCGCAGATTTCCTGGGTCACCAGGGTGCCGTTGGTGGCGAGACACATCCGCAGGCCCAGGCCGTTGCCGTATTGGGCGATCTCGAAGACGTCGGCGCGCAGCAGCGGCTCGCCGCCGGAAAGCACCACCACCGGCTTGGCGTAGGAGGCGATGTCGTCCAATACCCGCTTGGCCTCGGCCAGGGAAAAATCGGGATGGCCCTTGGCCTCCAGCTCGGAGGAAGAGCGGCAGTGCACGCATTTGAGGTTGCAGCGCCTGGTGATCTCCCAGGCCAGCCATTTCGGTTCGAATTCCACAGTCACTCCTCACG
>JBFLYY010000176.1:0-3074 GCA_040756495.1 Thermodesulfobacteriota bacterium
CCATAAATGGTTTCATGGTCTCGCTGGTCATGCCTCATTGTAGGGAGATGGCGGATATATTGCAATAAAAGCGACGCAGCCTTTTATTCCGGAAGAAAACGCGGGACGCATCCGTCTCGTTCCCCTTTGTTGTTGGAGATGCTGCCATGACCACCGTTCAAATCGTTTCCTTGATTCTTGTTATTCCTGGCGTGCTGTTCATGCTGGCCTCCGGGTTCATGAGCCGCTGGCTTATCCGGGAGGTGCCGCCCAACCTGCTCTTCCGCTGGCGGGCGATGACCATGCTCGTCTATTTTTTCTTCTGGGGGTATGTTCTTTTCCTGCTCATCCAGCTGCGGGGAATCCTCTTTCCGCTGGAGATCGTGACTGGTGCCGTATTCCTGGGTGGCGCCATCTTTGTCTTTCTGGTCGTCGGCCTGAGCCGCTTCACCATCCGCAAGACCCGGGAAAGCGAACTGCAGTTGCTGGCGGCCAACGAGACCCTGGCGGCCAACAATCGCGAACTGCAGCAGGAGGTCGCGGCGCGGCTTGCCGCCGAGGGGCAGGCCCGGCGCCGCATGCAGCACCTGGCCACCCTCCATGCCATCGATCTGGTCATCACCTCGAATCTCGACCTGCGGCTGACCATGCGGCTCTTTCTCGAACAGATCGTGCCGCAGCTCGGGGTCGATGCCGGTTCCGTCCTGTTGCTGAACCCCCATACCCAGGTGCTTGAATACTGTGCAGGCTGGGGGTTCGATTCCGCCCTCATCGAGCAATCGCAGTTGCGCCTTGGCGAGGGAGCGGCCGGCATGGCCGCCCAGGAGCGGCAGACACTCTTTCTCTCGCCGATCGATCGGCCAGGGTCGCCTTTCCTGCGGCGGGAGCTGGTGGCCGATGGCCATTTTCTCGCCTATTGCGCGGTACCCCTTGTCGGCAAGGGGCAGGTAAAGGGGGTGCTGGAGCTTTTCCTCCGGCGCGAGTTCACGCCCGAGGCGGAGTGGAAGGAGTTCCTCGATGCCCTGGCGGTGCAGGCTGCCATTGCCATCGACAATGCCACCCTGTTCAAGGGGTTGCAGGACTCCAACGCCGAACTCATCCTGGCCTACGACACCACCATCGAGGGGTGGTCGCGGGCCCTGGAACTGCGCGACAAGGAGACCGAAGGCCACACCCAGCGGGCCACGACCCTGACCCTTACGGTGGCGCGGGCCATGGGCATGAAGGAGGAGCAGCTGGTTCATGTGCGGCGCGGCGCCCTGCTCCACGATATCGGCAAGATGGCGGTGGCCGACACCATTCTCCTGAAGGATGGGCCGCTCACCCCGGAGGAACAGGCGATCATGCGCCAGCATCCCCGTCACGCCTTCGATCTGCTCTTTCCCATCGCCTATCTCAGGCCGGCCATCGACATTCCCTACTGCCACCACGAATGGTGGGACGGCTCCGGCTATCCGCGCGGGCTGAAAGGGGAGCAGATTCCCCTGGCCGCCCGTATCTTTGCCATTGCCGATACCTGGGATGCCCTGGTCTCCGACCGGCGCTACCATCAGGCCTGGTCGGCCGGGGAGGCGGCCAGTCGCATCCGCGCCCAGGCCGGCACCCAGTTCGATCCGGCCCTGGTGGCGCGCTTCTTCGAGGTGATCGAAAGCGGCACCACGACCGGTTGAGAACATCGGGCTTGACCTGACGCGAGGTTCCTCTGCTCTGATTTCTCTACTCTCTTCGTTTTGACGTCGAGCCGTTCCCCGGGCCACGAACCGTTCGGGCGCAATGCCATCGGGCGCGGGCGGGCAAGCGCCGCCGCCACTTTCCGTTGACAACCTTTCGCCCGCTATGCTGTAATGAAGGGCGGGAGAGGGAGATGCCGGTCGCCGGCCGCGGCGCGGTTACGGGCATCGCTTCCTTCCGTCGGCGGTCTTCGAGTTCTGAGCACCCCGCAGCCGGGGCAAACCGCGGTCTGGGCGCCTGCCGTGCTGACGGCCTCGCCCCTGCCGTCTGTGACGCGTAACCATGAAACTTCTTCTTTGCGGGGCGCTTCTCATCTGGCTCGGCGGCATGGCCTACGGCCTCTTCCTGCCGCTGCCCCAAGGGGTGGCGGCGGCTGGCCCCGAGCATCAGGTGGCGGCGGCCGAATTCCTCTACGATCTCAGTTACCTGCGGGACGGCACCGTGGTCCGCGAGCAGCGGATCTTCAACCGCATTCTGGCCGAAATCGCGGCGGCGGAGCGTTTCGTGGTCCTCGACATGTTTCTCTTCAACGGTCTGCAGGGGCCGGGGGGGAATGGCCCGCCCCTTTCCGAGACCCTGGTCGCGGCCCTGCTCCGTAAAAGACAGCAGGCGCCCCAGGTGGCCATCACCGTCCTTTCCGACCCCATCAACACCGGCTACGGCTCCTATCGGGCCGCGGCACTCGATCGCCTGCGCAGCGGCGGGGTGGCGGTAATCACCACCGATCTCACCCGGCTGCGGGATTCCAACCCCCTCTACTCGGGGTTCTGGCGGCCTTTTCTCCAGTGGTTCGGCAACGGCGGCGCGGGCTGGCTCACCAACCCCTTCAGTTCGCGGGGGGAGCCGGTGACGCTGCGTTCCTGGTTGGCGCTGCTCAATTTCAAGGCCAACCATCGCAAGGTGCTGATCACCGACCAGGTGGCGCTCGTCACCTCGGCCAATCCCCACGACGCCAGCGGCCACCATTCCAACATCGCCCTCATCGCGCGGGGCGCCATCCAGAACGATCTTCTCGCCAGCGAGGCGGCGGTGGCCGATTTTTCCGGGGCCGCGTTCGCCAAGCCCACCGCGGTTGCGGCCCGGGAGGGCAACGGACCCTACACGGTGCAGCTTCTGACCGAGAGCGCCATCAAGGAGCGGGCGCTTGCGGCCCTGCGCGCGGCCGGAAAGGGGGAGACGGTCTGGCTGGCCATGTTCTACCTGGCCGAGCGGCGGATCCGCAACGGGCTTCTGGCGGCGGCCGCCCGCGGGGCAACGGTCCGGCTCATCCTCGATCCCAACAAAGACGCCTTCGGCCGGATCAAGAACGGCATTCCCAATCGGCAAGTGGCCTCCTGGCTGGTCGAGGAATCAGGCGGCCGGAT
>JBFLYY010000177.1:0-5479 GCA_040756495.1 Thermodesulfobacteriota bacterium
GATCCCAAGGTGGCCAACATCCTGCTCGATGCCGCGAGCGGGCAGGCGGTGGCGCTCATCGACCTCGATACGGTCAAGCCGGGGCTGCCGCACTACGACGTGGGCGACTGCCTGCGCTCCGCCTGCAACCCCTTGGGCGAGGAGGCGGCAGACCCCATGGCGGTGCGTTTCGATCTCGACATCTGCCAGGCGATCCTCGGCGGCTACCTGGACGAGGCCCATCCCTTCCTGAACCGGGAGGAAATCGCCCTCTTCCCCGAGGCCGCCTGGCTCATCGCCTTCGAACTCGGGCTCCGTTTCTTCACCGACTTCCTGGCCGGCAACGTCTATTTCAAGACGAGCCAGCCGGAGCAGAACCTCCATCGGGCCCTGGTGCAGTTCCGCCTGGCCGAGTCGATTGCCGCCCAGCAGGACGCCGTGCGCCGCATCCTAGCCGGCCTCTCCCCCTGCCGCTGACACCGCGCCAGCCGCCCCTCGTCCCGCCCCGGCCCGCTCAAGGCGCTTCCCTGGCCTCGTCCGGCCGCTCTGGCCATTTTACGAAACCGCCTTATAGTATTGATTAGAAGAAAGACCAAAGGAGGTGAGTTCCATGACAGCCCGCACCATTTTGCTACAACTGGCGGAAAACAATCTGCTCCATACGGATCGGATTGGTTCCCTGCGCTACTTTCGCCATGCCATGGAAGATTCCTCCGAATCTCTCGATCGCGAGCTGAACGGGATGAGTAAGCTGTTCTGCGGCTGCACCGACACCTGGGGCACCACGGAACGGCATGCCGATGCGCTTGAAAACGAACTCTATTCCATCAGCGAACCGCGTTGGGGTTCGGAGGAGCAGAGCCGGCGGCTCAAGAACATGCGTTGCCGCCTGCACCGCTTCTATGACACCAAGAGTTGCTGCTGCTAGACAAAAAGAACCAGATCCAGTCGAGGCGGCCGTGCGGCCGCCTTTCTTTTGCCAAGCGAGGCCCGGCCCGCTCACCCCGCTGCCGGCTGCTGGCGGCGGCGCAGCATGTAGTAGAGCACCGGCACCGCCATGCGGCTGATGAGGAGCGAGGCCACCTCGCCGAACATGAGGGAGATGGCAAGCCCCTGGAAGATCGGGTCGGCGAGGATCACCGAGGCGCCCACCACCACGGCCAGGGCGGTGAGGAGCATGGGGCGGAAGCGGATGGCGCCCGCCTCCACCACCGCGGTGGCCAGGGGCAGGCCGTGGCTGACCCGCAGCTCGATGAAATCGACGAGGATGATGGAGTTGCGCACCACGATGCCGGCGCCGGCCATGAAGCCGATCATCGAGGTGG
The DNA here is from genome assembly GCA_040756495.1 of Thermodesulfobacteriota bacterium. Classification (GTDB taxonomy): domain Bacteria; phylum Desulfobacterota; class Desulfobulbia; order Desulfobulbales; family Desulfurivibrionaceae; genus JAJZRJ01. Next base: position 1,305 of record JBFLYY010000177.1, read on the forward strand.
CGGTGAAGAAGGCGCCCAGGGCCCAATGGGCCGGGAGGATGCCGATGAGGGAAAAGGGAATGGCCGCCATCACCACCACCGGCACCCAATAGTCCTTGAACCAGCCCACCATGAGCATGTAGATGAGGAGCATCACCGCGCAGAAGGCGAGACCGAGGTCGCGGAAGACCTCAAGGGTCACGTGCCACTCGCCGTCCCACTTGATGGCCGGCTCGGTCTCGCTGAAGGGCTGGCGCAGGTTGTAGAGCGCCACCGCAGGCGTGCTCCCGCCGAAGGTGCGGCCATCCAGCTTGGCGATCTTTTTGTTCATGGCAAAGATCGCATAGACCGGGCTCTCCGCGGCACCCGCCACGTCGCCGGTGACGTAGATCACCGGCCTGAGATTTTTCCGGTAGCGGGGCTGATCGATGGGCGTCTCGCTGACCCGTACCAGCTCGCGCAGCGGCACCAGGGGGGCGGCCGGGTTCATGGCGGAGCGCAGTTGGAGGTTCAGCACCGACTCCACCCGGGACCGCTGGGCCTGGGGCAGGGTGAGAACGATCTCCACCGGCTCCTTGGCCCGCGGCTGGTGCAAAAGATCGATGGCCATGCCCTTTACCGCCAGGTCGATGGTCCGGCTGATCTCCCCTTCCGAGATGCCGTGCAGGGCGGCCTTTTCCTTATCCACATTGAGCACCACCTTCTGGCGCGGCTCTTCGCGGTACCAGTCCACATCCACCACCCCTTCGGTGGAGTGGAAGAGTCTCTTCACCTCGCTGGCCAGGGCCAGGCGCTCGCTGTCGGTGGCGCCATAGATCTCGGCCACCAGGGTCTGGAGCACCGGCGGGCCCGGCGGCACCTCGGCCACCGCCACCCGCGCCCCGTATTTTTCGGCGATGGCCGCCACTGCGGGCCGAATCCGCTTGGCAACCTCATGGCTCTGGGCCGAGCGCTCCCCCTTGGGCAGGAGGTTGATCTGGATATCGGCCAGGTTCGGCCCACGGCGGAGGTAGTAATGGCGCACCAGGCCGTTGAAGTTGAAGGGCGAGGCAATGCCCGCATAGAGCTGGTAGTTCACAACCTCGGGCTCCTTGCCCACCGCCGCCGCCATCTCCCGGGCAACCCGGGTGGTCTGTTCCAGGGTGGACCCCTCGGGCATGTTGAGGATCACCTGGAACTCGCTCTTGTTGTCGAAGGGCAGCATCTTCACCTTGACCCCGCCGAAGTAGAGCAGCGAACAGGAGGCAAGAAGCAGGACGACGATGCCGAGGAAGAAGATCGCCCGCCAGCGGGACTCGGCAAGCAGGGGTTCCATGATCCGGTGATAGAGGCGGGTAAAGAAATCATCCGGGGCGTGGTCGTGATCGTCCCCGCTCGCAGGCTCCACCGCGCACTCTTCTGGGCCGCACTTCTTCCGCAAGACCCGGATCGCCGCCCAGGGGGTCACGGTGAAGGCGATAATCAGCGAGAAGAGCATGGCCGCCGAGGAGCCCACCGGGATGGGGCGCATGTAGGGGCCCATGAGGCCGCCGACAAAGGCCATGGGCAGGATCGCGGCAATGACCGCCCAGGTGGCGAGCACCGTGGGGTTGCCCACCTCGCTCACCGCCTCGACGGCCACGGTCAGCAATGGCCGCTGCCGGTTCGCCGGCAGACGCAGGTGGCGGACGATGTTCTCCACCACCACGATGGCGTCGTCCACCAGGATGCCGATGGAGAAGATCAGGGCAAAGAGGGTGATGCGGTTCAAGGTGTAGCCGTAGAGGTAGAAGAGCAGCAGGGTGAGGGCCAAGGTGGAGGGGATGGCGAGGATGACGATGAGCGACTCGCGCCAGCCCAGGAAAAAGAGGATGAGCAGGGCCACGCCGAAGACGGCGATACCCATGTGGAGCAAAAGTTCGTTGGATTTCTCCGCCGCGGTCTCGCCGTAGTCGCGGGTGATGGTGACCGTGATGTCGGCGGGGATGAGGGTGCCTTTGAGGCTCTCCACCTTGGCGAGTACCTCCTCCACCACGTGGACCGCGTTGGCCCCAGGCCTTTTGGCCACCGAGAGGGTGACCGCCGCCTCGGGCTGCCCCTGGCCGCGGCCGAAGAGGACATAGTTGTCCGGCTCCTCTGGCCCGTCGGCAATGGTCGCCACGTCGGCAAGCGAGACCGGCCTGCCGCCCTGCACCCCGATGACCAGCCGGCCCACCTCTTCGGCCGAGGCGAGGAACCCGCCGGTCTGGAGCAGCACCTCCCTGTTCATGGCGCGCAGGTTGCCGGAATAGCTCTGGCGGTTGGCCTGCTGCAATTTCGGCACGATCTCGGCCACGGAAAGGCCGCGGGCCGCAAGGCGCAGCGGATCGAAAAGCACCCGCACCTGCCGGCGGGTGCCGCCGATCAGCTTGGTCTCGGCCACCGCGTGGATGTTCTTCACCGCGTCATCCACCTGGGCGGCCAGTTGCCGCAGGGTGTAATGGTCGTAGCGGGGACTGTGGAAGGTGAGCGCCAGCACCGGCACGTCGTCGATGGTGTGGGGCTTGATGAGCGGCGGCGAGACCCCTTGGGGGATGCGGTCGAAATTGGTGGCGAGCTTCTGGTTGAGGCGGACGATGGCGTCCTCGAGTTTTTCGCCCACGTAAAAGCGGGCCACCAGGAGGCTCTGGCCGGGCATGGAGGTGGAGTAGATGTACTCGACCCCGGGCAGTTCGTAGAGCAGCTTCTCCATGGGGATGGAGACCCGCTCCTCCACCTCCTTGGGGGTGGCGCCGGGCATGGCCACCATGACGTCGATCATCGGCACCTGGATCTGCGGCTCCTCCTCGCGGGGCAGCATGACCACGGCCATGATCCCGAGGAGCAGCGAGGCGATGATGCCGATGGGGGTCAGCCTGGAATCGACAAAGAGGGCCGCCAGCCTGCCGGCAAAGCCATGGGGTTGGGCATCGTTCCGGGACATCACGGCACGACCCGGACGGCCTGGCCGTCCAGCAGATGCTCCTGCCCCTGGACCACCACCTTCTCGCCGGGAGTAAGGCCGGCAAGGATCTCCACCTGGTCGCCGTGGCGCTCACCGGTACGCACCAGCCGCAACTGCGCCACGTTGTTCTGCACCACGTAGAGGCGTTCCATCTGGCCAAAGGTGGCAACCGCCGCCGCCGGCACCAAGAGGGTATTGACCGTTGCCGCGGCTGGCAATCCGACCCGGGCGTACTGGCCGGGGCGCAGATCGGCACCACCGGACACACTGAGCTTCACCAGGGCGGTACGGGTCGCCACGTCGGAGGCCGCCGCGATCTCCGCCACTGTCCCCTTGCCGTCAAACCCGGCCGCGGGAATGGCAACAGGCAGGGTCTCGCCCATCTTGATCTGCGGCATCAGGGCCTCGGGCACCGCCGCCACCACCTGCAATCCGCCGCTGCCTTCAAGCACCAGAAGCGGCTGACCCGGCGTGGCCAGATCGCCGGCATGGACCATCTTCTGGGAGATTTTCCCGCCAAAGGGCGCGGTGATGGCGGTATAGCCGTGCATGGTCCTGGCCTCGCGGGCGTCTGCCTCGGCGACCCGGTACGCCTCCTCCATCAGGCGGACCGTCTCCGGGGTGGAGGCGTCCTTCGCCATGAGCCGCCGCTCCCGCTCCATGTTCCGTTTCGCCTGGCCGAGCCGGGCCTCGGCCTGCATGACCCGGGCCGCGATCTCGCCGGCGCCGATCCGCACCAGCAAAGCGCCCTTCTTCACCTCGGCGCCAAGGGCCACCGGCACCTCCTCGATCACGCCGCTCACCTTGGCGGCGATGGTGGCATGCTGGACCGCCTCCACCGTGCCGCTCACCTCCTGCTGCCGGCCAGCGGCCTGCTCGGCCACCGCCAGCACCCGCACCCGGGCTGGCGGCCGCGCCTCAACGGCCGATTCCGGGGAATGGCGCTTGCAGCCGGACCCGGCCATGAGGAACAAGAGAAAAAAAAGGAGCAGATATCGTTGGCGCATCGTTGGCGTTCCTCGCACGACTTATTGGGCAGGGCGGTCACCGACCGCGGCGGCGTCCTCGAATTGCGGCAACCCCAAGGCGCGGCGCAGATCGGCCACGGCGATCCGCTGGGCAGCCTCGGCCACGGTGCGCCGCACCATGGCCTCGGTCAGCCGATTCTCGACGGCGAGCAGATCCGCGGTCAGGAGCACCCCTTCCTTGAAGCGCAACCGGTTGATGCGGGCGC
>JBFLYY010000178.1:0-4559 GCA_040756495.1 Thermodesulfobacteriota bacterium
GGATTCGAACCCCGACAGGCAGAGTCAGAGTCTGCAGTCCTACCGTTAGACGATCCCCCAGCAGGGTGGGTCAAGGTGGCCCAAAAATAGTGAACCGGGCCGCTTCTGTCAAGCAAATTATCAGGCGTTTCGCCTCACGACACCACAAAGCCGGCATAGCCCACCACCTGGTCGGTGTCGCCGCTCGTTTCCCCGGAGTCCGTATAGCGTACCAGTTCCGCCCTGGTGGCCCCGAGTTCCAGGGCCGCGATCAGGGCGATGGTGGTGGGCATGATGCCGCACATGGTGATCCGGTTGCCGAGTACCGTGTTGTAGAGGCCGGTGGGGTCGAGGGCCAGCACGCGGTCGATGGCCTTCTTGTCCTTGGCCGAGGCGGAGGCGCGGCTTTCGTAGTGGGTCATGTCGGTGCTCGCCACGATGAGCACCGGCTTGGCGTGGGCGCGGATGGCCCTGGCAATGGCCCGGCCCACTCCCTGGCAGGTGGCGAGGGCGAGATGGGAGATCACCAGGGGCGTGATGCGCAGCCCTGGTTGCAGGTATTGGAGAAAGGGCACCTGCACCTCAAGCGAATGCTCGAAGCGATGGGCGGTGGTGTCGGCCTCGATGAGGCTCGACTCCGCCAGTATCGATTTCGCGAGTTCCGCGTTGATTGGCACCGTGCCCAGCGGCATCTCCCATTCCCCCTCCGCCATCAGGGCCACCTCGGCCCCCAGGCCGTGGTGGTTCGGCCCCAGGATCAGCACGTCCTCCGGGATCGCAACCCGGCTGAAGATCTCGCCCGCCACCCTGCCGGAATAGACATAGCCGGCATGGGGCGAGACCACTGCAATAGCCTGCTGCTTCTGGCCGCCGGCTGGCACGAGTTCCGTGAGCATGTGGGTCAGGGTCTTGGCATCACCGGGATAGAACTGACCAGCAACCGCCGGGGCTCTTCGCATGGCAGACCTCCCTTGTCGTGGGTGGTGGTGACGTATGGCAGATCTTTCGGCGCAGCCAGAGGTGGCGCGCTTTTTTCTCAGTTGGCGGTGGTGATGGCCTGGCCCCGTGAGGTGAAGGAGATGCCCTGCTGGGAGGCCGCGCCGATCATCACTGCCTCGACAATGGGCGCATTGACCGGCTTCTCCGCCTGCCATTCCACGATGAAGTTGGCGCCGGAGCCGCCGGTCTTGTCCTGTTGCGGCACCACATAGCGGGTCGATTCCAGCGGCTTGAGAACCAGGGGCTGGGGCAGGTATTTCTTGAGCAGCCGGCCCTGGGTGTCGTAGTAGTTCACCGCGGTGAGGGTGATTCTGTGTTTGGTGTCCACGTTGCGGAGGCTCAGGGTCACGGTGAGCAGAAAGGGTTGTTCCCGGTCGCCGACATAGATGTGGGAATAGGCCGGCACATAGATGGTCTGCCCCTGGAAGAGGGGGACAGCCTCGTCGGCGGCACGGCCGGTTGTGGCCGGAAGAAGTGCCAACAGGGCCAGAAACAGCAGCAACCGCTTGGTGGTCTTTCCGGGGGTCATGTTTTCCCTCCTTGTCTGGCTATGGGCAGGTGGTTCCAGGGGAGGCTGCCAGTTCTTTGAACGCCTTGCGTTCCTGGGGGTTGCCGGCAACGGCGACCATGTCCCCCACAGCAAAAGTATAGTCCGCCTTGGGATTGGAGTGAAATGTTTTCTCGCGGATGATCCCCACGATGGTGGCCCCGGTCACGGTGCGTACCGCGGCCTCTTTGATGCTTTTGCCAGCCAGCCGGCTTGCCGCCGGGAGTTCGACCCAGGAGATCTCCAGCAGGTTCCTGATGTTGTCGAAGCGGGTGAGGAGGCGGTAATCCTGCTGGGATTGGTAGATCGGCGCGTAAAGGTGTTGCCGCACCTCGTCGGTATAGTGCTGCACCGTCGTGACGGGAATCTCCAGGTTGATCAAGGCCTGGCGGGCGATTTCGAGTCCGGCCTCCATCTCGGGCAATACCACCATGAAGACCCCCTCGTCGTAGAGCGTCTGCATCTGCTCCGCTCCTTCGGCCCGGACAATGATGTGCAGCGTGGGGTTGAGGCGGTGGGCCTGCCGGACAATGGCCTGGGCCACCACCATCGAGGGCGTGGTTACCAGAAGCAGGCGGGCGCTGGCGACCTTGGCGGCATCGATGGCAGTGGCCTGGCTCATGTCGCCGTAGATGACCGGGAAGCCTGCATCCTTGCATTCGAGCATGCGCTGGTGGTTCTGCTCGACGATGACAAAAGGCACCTTGAGTTGGGTGAGCACCTGGGCGATGTGCTGGCCCACCCGGCCGCCGCCGGCGATGACCACGTGGTTGGCCAGTCCTGCGTCGGGAAGGTTTTCCGTCTGGATCGGCTCCTCGGGCAGAAACCGCCGTCGGAGCCGGTAGAGCGGCGTGGTCATGGCCGCGGCCAGCGGGGTCAGCACCATGCTGAACACCGAGGTGGCCAGTACCAGGGAGTAGAGGTCCGGGGTGATGGCCTCGCTTTTCAGGCCGACCCGGGCCAGGACAAAGGAGAACTCGCCGACCTGGAAGAGACCGAGGCCCACGGCCAAGGGGACGATATTGATGTAGCCGAAGAGTTTTGTCAGCAGGAAGAAGATCGAGCCTTTGGTCAGGGCGATGAAGAGGAAGAGCAGGAAAATCCGGTCGAGATTCATCAGCAGGAAATGGGGATCGAGGAGCATGCCCACCGAGGTGAAGAAGAGCAGGCCAAAGACGTCCCGGAGCGGCACGATGTCGCTCAGGGCCTGGTGGCCGTAGTCGGATTCGCTCAACACCATGCCGGCGACAAAGGCGCCAAAGGCAAAGGAGAGGCCGACCAGGTAGGTGGCGTAGCCGATGCCCAGGCCGATGGCGGTGATGGAGAGGATGAAGAGTTCCCGCGAGTTCCACTGGGCCACGTAGGCCAGGAGCCGCGGCAGCAGTCTGGCCCCGAAGTAGAGCATCACCACGAGGAAGAGGGCCGACTTGATTGCCGCCGTTGCCAGCAGCGGCAGGCCGGCCTCGGGGTTGTCCAGTTGCGGCAGGACGATCATCAGCGGCACCACGGCCAGATCCTGGACGATGAGCATGCCGATCATCACCCGGCTGGAAAGGGTACCGACGAGCCCGCGGCCCATGAGGGTCTTCAGGACCACCATGGTGCTGGAAAGGGAGATCAGGGCGCCGAGCCAGATGGCCTGCGTGGTCGGCAAATCGAAGTGGCGGCCCATGGCATAGCCCGCGGCCATGGTGAGCAGAATCTGGATCGGGGTGCCGAAGAGGGCGACATTGCGGACGGGTTTCAGCTCGCCCAGGGAAAACTCGAGCCCCAGGGCAAAGAGCAGCAGGGCCACGCCGATTTCCGCCAAGAGTTCGATCTCGTGGATGTCGCCCACCGTCACCCCGCCGGTGTAGGGGCCCACCACCACCCCGGCCAGGATGTAGCCAAGGATGAGGGGTTGCCTGAGCCTCTGGGCCAGGAGGGCGCCGATGAGGCCGGCAACCACGATGATGGCGATGTCGGCAGCAATGCCCATGGGGCTTACCTCATGGCGTTGGCGTGATGGCGTGAACGGCCGGCAACAATGGCAGGTTGCTCAAATGAAATATACCGCAGAGCGCGGCAGGAGGGAGGCGATTTTTTCAGGGTGGCGACAACTCAGGAGGCCCTGACGCTCCAGGTGGTGCCGCCAGGCGAGTCCTTGATCTCGATCTGCCTGGCGAGGAGTTCGTCGCGGATGGCGTCGGCCCTGGCAAAGTCCTTCTCCCTGCGCGCCTGGTTGCGGCTGGCGATGAGGGATTCGATCTCGGGTTCGGTGATGGCGAGTCCCTGAAGCAGGGCACTCTTCCTGGCGGCCATGTAGGCGGCCGGTTCCTCGGTGAGAAGGCCGAGGATGGCGGCGATCTGGCGCAGGGTGGCGGCGCCTTCCCGGAGCAAGGAGAGATCCTCCGCGGCCGGGGCAGTGGGCAGCCCCTGGCGCACCTTGTTCATCGTTTTCACCGCCTCGAAGAAGTGGGCCAGGGCCTGGGCGGTGTTGAAGTCGTTGTCCATGGCCTGCTGGAAGCGGGTTTCCAGGGTGGTGAGCTTTTCGCGGTCCTTGGCGCCGATGGCCGAGGCGGCCCCGGTTTTGCCCTCTTTCGGCAACTGGTCGATCCCGGCCAGGGCCGCGTAGAGGCGTTCGAGGCCTGCCACCGCGTCGTTCATCGCGGTTTCGGAGTAGTCGAGCGGGTTGCGGTAGTGGGTCGAGAAGACGAAGAGGCGCAGCACCTCGGCCGGGTATTTCTCCAGCACCTCGCGGATGGTGAGGAAGTTGCCCAGGGATTTCGACATCTTCTCGTCCTTGATGGTGACAAAGCCGTGGTGGATCCAGACCTTGACCATGGGCCTGCCCGAGGCGCCCTCGCTCTGGGCGATCTCGTTCTCGTGGTGGGGGAAGACCAGATCCTTGCCGCCGCCGTGGATGTCGAAGGTGTCGCCCAGGTACTTCTTGCTCATGGCCGAGCACTCGATGTGCCAGCCGGGCCGGCCCGGACCCCACGGGCTTTCCCAGGTGGGCTCGCCCGGCTTGCTCCCCTTCCAGAGGGCGAAATCC
>JBFLYY010000179.1:0-3043 GCA_040756495.1 Thermodesulfobacteriota bacterium
TTTCAAGGGACAAGCGTGGGAAAGGAGGGATCAGCCGATGGCCACCAGCTCGATGTCGAAGTTGAGATCCTCGCCGGCCAGGGGGGGATTGGCGTCCAGAGTGATGGCGCTCTCGGTCACCTTGACCACCTTGACGACGATCACCTCGCCGTTGGGTCCGCCCATCTGGAGCTGCTGGTCCACCTGGGGGTCGAGGTCCGGCGGCACCTGGCTGCGCGGGATGTCCATGATCAGCTGCTCGCTGCGCGGGCCATAGGCCTTGTCCACCGGGATGAGGATACTCTTGGCCTCGCCCACGGCCATGCCGTCCACGGCCTCGTCGAAGCCGGCGATTACCTGGCCGCTGCCCAGGGTGAACTCCAGGGGCTCGCGCCCGGCGGAGGAATCGAACACCGTGCCATTGGTCAGCTTGCCGGTGTAATGGATCTTGACGCGATCGCCCTTCTTTGCCTGTGCCATAAGTCACCACTCCTTGCTGGGGGATAAAAAACTGCGCCATTCCGCCGCGGAACGAAGCAAATGGCCTCTATACCACACTTCCCCCGAGAATGATACTTGAATCGCCGCCCGCAGAGGGATATGGTGAGCAGACTCAAAACCCCTTGCCGTTACCAACCGATGGCCACCGGCCGTCATCAGACCCCACGGAATCCCCATGTTCGAATGGCTGCTCACCGCACTCAGCATCATCGGCACCCTCTACAACCTGCAGAAACGCGCCGCCGGCTGGATCATCTGGACCATCTCCAACGCCGGCTGGATCGCCACCTTCTCCATGAAGGGGCTGCTCGCCGAGGCAACCCTCTTTTCCGTCTATCTGGTGCTGTCGATCTACGGCATCTTCAAATGGTGGCAGCCGCGCGGCAGGAAACAAGAGGCGTGCGAGGGTTGACACCCCCTTGCCCGCGGCAGTAAATAACGGAAGAGTTCGGCGGCGCGCCGCCCATCGCACATTATTACCGAAAGAGGATCTGCCATGAAGATGAAACAGCTCGTCACCGCCCTTGCCCTCGTTTCCCTCACCGCCTGCGCCCAGGTGGGCAAACCCTTTCCCGAGCAGAACGTGCTGGCGATCAAGAAAGGCGTCACCACCAAGGAGGAGGTGACCCGCCTTTTTGGCGAACCGTGGCGCACCGGCTATGAGGATGGCGAGCAGACCTGGACCTACGGCAACTACAAATACGACGTGCTGGGGAACAAACAGAATTCCGATCTGGTGATCCGCTTCAACGACAAGGGGATCGTCTCCTCTTACTCCTACAGCGCCACCAAGAAGTAAAAACAGCAACCGGAGGGAAAACGATGAGCACGGAAGAGCTGCCCCCGATTTACCAGCGCCTCAAGGCGCAGCATCCCGACTATCTTGCCGCCGTGGAAAAGCTGGGCGCCACCGTGCGCGAGGCCGGGCCCATCGACGAGAAAACCGGCCACCTCATCCAGCTCGCCGCCGCGGCGAGCAACCGCTCCGAGGGCTCGGTACACAGCCACGTGCGCCGCGCCCTGGCCGCCGGCGCCAGCGAGGCGGAAATCCGCCACGCCCTGCTCCTCCTCACCAGCACCATCGGCTTCCCGACGGTGGCGGCGGCCCTGAGCTGGGCCGACGATATTCTCAAGCAAGGGTAGAGTTAGAACGGCGCGGCGGGAGCTGCCGCGCCGTTTACCGGAAGGATGTTGCACAAGTCATCCCTGACCTTTGGCAACGACGAACTCGCAGAAGTGAATTCTGCGAGTTCTCACACTTTCCGCGGGGTACAGACTCGCGGAACTCGGCACCCCATCCCTGGAGCGCGCGCAGGCTGCCGAAAAACAGGTTTTTCCACCGCCTGCTAGGCGGAAAGCTGAACCGAATCCTCGACCCCGAGCGCCTCGTAGATCTTGAGGGTGGCCTTGGAGTTGTTGAGGGTGTAGAAATGGATGCCGCGCACCTCGTTGTCGATCAGGTCGCGCACCTGCTCGGTGGCCCAGTGAATCCCCACCTTTTCCACGTGCTCGTCGCTCCCTGCCCGATCCACCGCCCGCAACAGGCGGGCCGGAAAACGGGAGCCGGCCGCGAGTTCCGCCATGCGGGAGAGCCCCTGCCGGGTGGCGATGGGCATGATGCCGGCGATGATCGGCACCTTGATGCCGGCGTGTTCGCACCGTTCGCGGAAATCGTAAAAATCCCGATTGTCGAAGAAGAGCTGGGTCACGATGTAGTCCGCCCCGGCATCGACCTTGGCCTTGAGGTAATCGATCTCCTTCAGGCGGTTCGGGGTCTGGGGGTGGCCCTCAGGGAAACCGGCGACGCTGACGCACATCCGCGGGAAATGCTTCTTGATGAAGGCGACCAGATCGGCGGCGTAGGCAAAGCCGTCGGCAGGCTCGCGCCACTCGCTCTGCCCCTTGGGCGGGTCGCCCCGCAGGGCCAGGATGTTCTCGATGCCGTTTTCTGCGTAGCGGGAGAGGAGTTCCAGCATCTCGCCCTTGGTGGAACCGACACAGGTAAGGTGCGAGACCACGGTGAGGTCGGTCTCCTGCTTGATTCGCATGATGAGCTGGTGGGTGCGGTCGCGGGTGGAGCCGCCGGCGCCGTAGGTGACGCTGACAAAGGCGGGCTTCAATGGCATCAGCTCGCTGATCGACTGAAAGAGCCGTTCCCACCCCTCGTCGTCCTTGGGCGGAAAGAATTCGAAACTGAACGAAATGCGGTTGTTCGCCAGGATGTCGCGGACCAGCATAATTCCCTTCCTTCGTCTCACCTTGCGCCGGTGCGGACCACCGGAGTTTGGTGTGGGCCTATCTATACCAAACCGAAGGAAGAATTACCAAGCAAATAACGCTGCCGGCCTGCGGAAAACTCCCACAGACCGGCGCGTTACGCCCACTTCTTCGCAACCCGTCTCACAGCAGGCGGTAGGGATAGGCGCGCTTGGTCCATTCGCTGGTGGGGAATCTGGCCACGAGTTGTTCGTAGGCCGCCTTGAGCGGTTTCGGGTCGTGGCTGCTCTTGTAGCGGCAGACGCCGGTGAGGAAAACCGCCTCTGGCGCGCTGTCGCTGGCGCCG
>JBFLYY010000180.1:0-2359 GCA_040756495.1 Thermodesulfobacteriota bacterium
ATAGGGATTGATGGCAAAGACCCTGCTCATCAGTTCGACCCCGCTCATGCCGGGCATGCACTGATCGGCGAGGACCACGGCGATATCGGGATGGAACTCGAAGAGATCGATACCCTTTTCCGCGTCCTCGGCCAGGAGGATATCGTACTCCTTCTCGAAACATTTCTGGAAAATCCAGAGATGGGACGGCTCGTCGTCGACGTAGAGGATCCGGTGTTTTTTTCGGCTCATGACGTTTTTTCCCCGCGGTTGCACCCCGACCGCCGCGCATTCCTCGCCGCCCTTCGGCAACGGCAAGAAAAACATTGGCTCCGCCGAGGATAGACTGTACTCTATTCCGCAATCTTCTCAACAGCTTTCCTGTCATGACCATGAAGAAACAGACCAGCCGCGGCAACCATCTCCAACCCAGCGCCGGAGAAGAACGATGAACGGACTCGCCTCCTTCCGCGACGGCAAAACAGCGCAGCAGCTCGCCGCCCACCTGCGCAGTCTTCATCTGGAGAACGTCCGGCTCATGGAGGTCTGCGGCACCCACACCGTAGCCATCGCCCGGGCCGGCATCCGGCAACTGATGCCGGCGGGCATCACCCTGACCTCCGGGCCGGGCTGCCCGGTGTGCGTCACCGCCACCGCCGACATCGACCGCTGCATCGGCGCGGCACGGCTGCCGGGGGTGATCATCGCCACCTTCGGCGACCTCCTGCGGGTGCCGGGCAGCAGTTCCACCCTGGGCTCGGAGATGAGCGGCGGCGCCGACATCCGGGTCGTCTACTCGCCCCTGGACGCGGTGACCATGGCCAGGGAGAACCCGGGCCGGCAGGTGATCTTCCTCGGCGTCGGCTTCGAGACCACCGCCCCCACCGTGGCCGGCGCCATCCTCCAGGCGGAAACGGAACGGATCCGCAACTTCTCGGTACTCTCCTCCCACAAGGTGATGCCGCCGGCGCTCACCGCCCTGGTCGACGATCCGCAGGTGATGGTCTCCGGCCTCATCTGTCCCGGCCACGTCTCCATCGTCATCGGCGCCGACGCCTATCTGCCCCTGGCGGAGCGGTACCGCATCCCCTGCGTGATCACCGGCTTCGAGCCGGTGGACATCCTGCAGGGAATCGTCATGCTCGCCCGGCAGATCGAGCGGGGCGAGGCCAGGGTCGAAATCGCCTACCAGCGCGCGGTCAGCCGCCAGGGCAACGCCAGGGCGCGGGAGGTGATGGCACAGGTCTTCCGGACCGTCGATGCCCGCTGGCGCGGTCTCGGCGAAATCGCCGACTCGGGCCTGGCGATCAACGACCGCTATGCCGATTTCGACGCCGACCGCCGTTTCGCCATCACGGCGGAACCCACCCGCGAACCGGCGGGATGCCGGTGCGGCGCGGTTCTCAAAGGGATCATCGCCCCGGAGGTCTGCAAGCTGTTCGGTTCCGCCTGCACCCCGGAACGGCCGGTCGGACCCTGCATGGTCTCCTCGGAAGGGGCCTGCGCCGCCCGCTACCGCTACCAGGAGTAGGACCCGCCATGGCCGACGAACGGATCATCCTCGACCACGGCAGCGGCGGCAAGGCCTCCCACCGGCTCATCGCCGACCTCTTCCGCCGCGTCTTCGCCAATCCCGCCCTCGATCCCCTTGAGGACTGCGCCCTGCTGGACTACCCCGGCGGCCGGCTGGCATTCTCCACCGATTCCTATGTGGTCGACCCCATCTTCTTTCCCGGCGGCGACATCGGCGAACTCGCGGTGAACGGCACGGTCAACGACCTCGCCATGCGCGGGGCGCGGCCGCTGTATCTGTCGGTGGGGATGATTCTGGAGGAGGGTCTGGCGATGGCCGATCTGCAGCGGATCGCACTCAGCATGAAACGGGCGGCGGACGCGGCCGGCGTCGCCCTGGTCACCGGCGACACCAAGGTGGTGCCTGCCGGCAAGGCGGACAAGGTCTTCATCAATACCGCCGGCGTCGGGGTGGTGGAGGGCGGCTGGCGGTTGAGCGGCGCCAATGCCCGGGTAGGCGATGCGATTCTGATGAGCGGCAGCATGGCCGACCACGGGGTCACCATCCTCTGCCGCCAGCAGGGCCTGAACATCTCCGGCGGCTTCCGGAGCGACACGGCGCCGTTGCATGCCATGGTGGCGGAACTGCTGGGGGCGGTGGGCGATGATCTCCACTGCCTGCGCGACCCGACCCGCGGCGGCGTCGCCACCACGGTCAACGAGATCGCCGCTGCCTCGGGCGTGGGGATGGAAATTCTCGAAGACCGGCTGGTGGTGCGCGCCGACGTCAGGGGCGCCTGCGAACTGCTCGGCCTCGACCCCCTCTATCTCGCCAATGAAGGCAAGCTGCTCGCCTTTGTCGAAAATT
>JBFLYY010000181.1:0-4410 GCA_040756495.1 Thermodesulfobacteriota bacterium
ACCTCGGGTCAGAGGCAGCCGGCCAAGCCCGGCGCCACCCAGATGAAACTCTTCTGAAACCGGCGGCCATGCCCCACCATTCCGATGACATCCCCGCTCCCAGCACCATCCGCGTCGGCAAGGCCAATATCGGCCTGATCGGCCTCGACCAGGCCATGGCCAAGGCCATGGCCGCGACCGGCATCGACGAGGAAGAGGCGGTGGCCGCCCTCTTTGCCGCCATCGGCCGCAACAACTACGTGCCCGCCGAGGCGGCCCCCCTCTATCGGGAGGCCCTGCGCCGCGAATACCGCCGCCGTCTCGGCCTCGAAGGCAGCGCCGGAGAAACCCTCACCATCCGGGTACTGGGCCCCGGCTGCGTGAGCTGCAACAAGCTCACCACCATGCTCATCGCGGCGCTGCAGAAATTGAACCTGGCGGCCGACATGGAATCGGTGCACGATCTCGACGCCATCTGGCGCTTCGGGGTGACCAAGACCCCGGCCCTCGTCATCAACCGCAAGGTCAAATGCGCCGGCCGCATGCCCACCCCCGCCGAGGTAGAACAGTGGCTGCGGGAGGAGGCCGGCTGAACGCCGTTCCTCTCTCTTCCCCTCCCTCCACCGCCCTCCCGGCCTCCTGCTTTTTCCCGCTTTTGTTGCGCTGCCAGTTGTGTGTATAATGAAGTACTGGCCCCATTCCTTCGTCAGCAACGCCATGAAATCACCCGTTTCCGGAGACACTCATGCCGTTTCGCGCTCTGCTTCAGGAAGGCCGCCATTTCGAACTGCAAGCCTACAAAAAGCCCAAAGAAGGCACGCTGCTGCGCAAGGGACACGTCGCCTTCTCCGGTTCCCCCTACAAACACCCCTACGACGAGACCAAGGTCATCCTGGTCAGCGATCCGTTCAGCAGCGGCACCGGCTACTACGAATTCCGCTCGCGCGACATCGCCTTTGTCGAGGAACTCCCCAGCGTCGTGAACATCGAGGGGCAGGTTCTCCTCTTTGTCCGCCTCTGGGTCAAAAAGGGGTGCCGGGCCCTGTGCTGCACCCCTTTTATCGTGGAGGACGTACTCCCGTGACGATCTTGCATTTTTGCCAGCCGGTTTCGAACATTTGCGACACCACGGCCCGAGACGCGCGCGACCCGAACGGCTAACGCCCTTGAATCACGGGCAGAAACGCGCACTCCCGCCATGGCACGCTCCATGCTTGGAGCGAACCACAACCAAACAACGGATCTTCTCCCACCCCCAAGGAGGATGACAATGCGGGCGATCAACACGATCCTGGTGCCTGTCGATTTTTCCGAACACGCGACCAAACTGCTCCGCGCCGCGATCTATCTGGCCAACCGCCTCGGCGCCCGGCTCGACATCATCTTTGTCGTGGAATCTCTGGACCGCTACAGCGGCCTCACGATCCCCCACGTCTCCCTGGACAAACTGGAGCAGGATCTCCTGGCCAGCGCCGAACGCAAGATGAAGGCCTTTCTCGCCGAAAACATGGACGAGACCGTGCCCCACCGGGCCCAGGTGCTTCATGGCGACGTCGCCGAACAGATCATCGACCATGCCGTTCAAAACGGCAGCGATCTCATTGTCATTGCCACCCAGGGCTTCCGCGGGCTGGAACGGGCCATTTTCGGCAGCGTTGCCGAACGGGTCGTCAAAAGCGCGCCCTGCCCGGTGCTGACCATTAACCCCCAGCAGTAACCCCAAAGGAGACGCCCATGAAGATGCCGGACATCCGCAACAAGGCCCAACAGCTCGGAATCAAGCCGGGCAAGAGAAGCAAAACCGAACTGATCCGCGCCATCCAGCAACAGGAGGGCAACACCCCCTGCTTTGGCTCCACCATGGGCCATTGCGACCAGGGCGCCTGCTGCTGGCGGACCGATTGCCTCGGCATGTCGTCATGAGCGTCGGCGAATTCTGCAACCGGGCGGTGGTGGTTGCCAACGCGGCCACCGACGTCGCGACCATCGCCCGCCTCATGCGAGAGCACCACGTGGGCGATGTGGTCGTTGTCGACGACACCGACCCGGCCCGCGTGGTTCCGCAGGGCATCCTCACGGACCGCGACATCGTCCTGGAACTGGTGGCCACCGGCGTGGCCCTTGAGCGGGTAACCGCCGGGGACGTGATGAGCGCCGATCTGGTGACCGCCGGGGAACAGGACAGTCTCTGGCAGACCCTGAACCGGATGCGCTCCTTCGGCGTCCGCCGGATGGTGGTGGTGAACGGTGCCGGCGGCCTCGAAGGCATCCTGACCCTGGACGACGTCATCGAACTGCTGGCGGACGAGCTGGCCGCCCTGGCCAAGATCCCTCTCCACGGACGGGAGCGGGAAAAAAGCCGGCGCGGCTGAACACAACGAGGGGGAAAACGACGACAAGGAGGCAACAATGGGCGAAAGCGTCTACAAGATCATCGAACTGGTCGGAACCAGCGAAAAATCGTGGGAGGAGGCCGCCCGGCTGGCGGTGGAGACGGCGAGCAAGAGCCTCAAGGATCTCCGCGTCGCCGAGGTCACCAAGCTCGACCTCAAGATCGAGAACGGCCGGGTGGTTGCCTACCGCGCCCGGGTCAATGTCTCGTTCAAGTACCACAGCTAGGCCACCCAACCGCTTGAGGAGCCCGGCATGCCGCTTGACAACGCACCCATCGAGAACGAATGGTACGAGATGCCCGAAAGCGGGCAGCCTTTCTGCGTGGTGAGCGCGGACGAGGACGAGGACATCATCGAAATCCAGTATCAGGACGGCACCACCGAGGAACTCGACTTCGAGGCGTGGGAGGAACTCGCGCCGGACCCCATCGAGGCCCCGGCGGATTGGGTCGGCCCCTACGACGAACTGGACGAGGAGGAAGAAGAATACGGCAACACCGAGGAACGCGACGAAGAGGACTGGGAAGAGCCCTATGAGGAATAGTCAGGCCCGGGGCGGCGCCCAATGGCAACCAAGCATACCGCGTGAGGAAAGCCGGTTATGACCAGACAACTCTCTTTCAGCAAGTTCGAAAACGAAATCATGCCGGACTTCCGGAACCGCATCAACCGGGCCGAATCCGACGAGGATGTGAAGAAATTCTTCGCCTACGCCGCCAATGAATTGATGACCAACGTCTTTGCCGGCAAGATCGCCTTTGAATACGGCGACGTCATGCTGGATCCCTCGGCGGAGACACAGCCGTTCAAGGTGACCGAACGGCTGCTCGGCCTGAAGGAATTCAAGGAGATCTGGCAGAATTCCGATCTGCGCCACGTCACCGGCCGCTTGGCGCAGACCGCGGCCAACCGCTGCAAACATCTCGGCAAGCACCCGGAGAAAACCAACGCCAAGATCCGGATGTAGGGACAACGCCCGGTGCCCGCCGGCCTCAGCCGGCGGGCGTCCGCGCTCCGGCGAAACGGAAGACCTTTTCCATGCTCCGCTGCAGGGTCTCGCGGGTGAAGGGCTTGACCACGTAGTCGCTGACCTTGGCCTGGATCGCCTCGAAAACCAGATGAGGCTGGGCCTCGGCCGTCACCATGATGAAGGGGATGCGACTGGTGGCCGCGTTGCCGCGCACCTGCTTGAGCAGTTCGATGCCGTGCATGCCGGGCATGACCCAGTCGGAAAAAACGAGATCCACCGGCTCCGCCGCGAGCACCGCCAAGGCCTCCCGGCCGCTGCCCGCCTCCAGGATTTCGGTAAAGCCGAGGGCCACCAGGTGGTTTCTGATGATATGGCGCATGACCCTGGAGTCGTCCACCACCAATATCTTCATATCCGGGGCCAGCATGAAAACTCTGGGACACTCCTCGCACACTCGGTGCCGCAATGGCGCGGGTCCGCCGCCCGCCGAACAAAAAAGGCCTGAGGGATCGCCTCAAGCCTTGCAATACACCGTTCGTCCGCCCGGCGCAACTTATTCGAGCACCGCCACGTCTTCCGCCTGCACCCCCTTGGCGGTCTGCACCAGGGAGAACTCCACCCGCTGCCCATCCTGGAGGGTCCGGTAGCCATCCCCCCGGATCCCGCGAAAATGGACAAAGACATCGGACTCGTTTTCGCGTTCGATAAAACCATACCCCTTGGGGCTGTTGAACCACTTGACCGTTCCCTGGACCCGCTCTGACATTTCCTTCACTCCCTCGAATATGTTGCCTTCCCTCGCGCCGGCGCGACCCATGGGGCATCCGGCGCCACGTTCCCCCGCCCCATGGCACCACGAAATTCAGTATGGAGAGATTTTTTCGCTGAATCAAGCAGATTTTTTGCCGCCGGCGCAGGGGCCGGCGGCATCTGCCCGCCGCGGGCATCGGGATAGGGGACGGTCAGGAATCCTGACCGCTCCCCTCCCACACCACCCGGCATGCGGGTCCGCACCGGGCGGTTCGAGAAGTTGAGGTCATGAGAGTCGAGGTAAGCCGATTGTATCGA
>JBFLYY010000182.1:0-3935 GCA_040756495.1 Thermodesulfobacteriota bacterium
CCAGAACCTCCTGGGGCAGGGTGGCGGGTCCGGGGCTGAAGTTGTAGATGCGATCCGGCATAATTGCTTCTCCTTTCGTGCGGATATGGTATGCTGTGGGCACTTTCCGCTGGCCGCCAGCGGGGACATAACGACAACGGTTCAAAAGAACGCTACTTTACCGAACCGCGCCCATTTCAACAACAGTTTTTCTCCAGAGAACCCTTGTGGCGCACGAGTTGAGAGAGCCGCCAGCCTCCCCGGCCACCGATCGCGAGCCAGCGCTCTGCCTCATCGGCCCGACCGCCATCGGCAAGACCGCCCTTTCCCTGGCCCTGGCCAGGGCGCTGGATGCCGAGATCGTCAGCGTCGATTCCATGCAGGTTTACCGCTATCTCGACATCGGCACCGCCAAGGCCACCATCGAGGAGCGGCAACGGGTTCCCCACCACCTCATCGACATCGTCGATCCCGACGAGGAATACCACGTGGCCCGCTTTGTCCGCGACGCCGCCGCGGCCATTGCCGGTATCCGGACGCGGGGCAGGCTGCCGCTCCTGGTGGGCGGCACCGGCCTTTATCTGAAGGGGCTGCTCGAAGGGTTGTTCCCTGCGCCGCCGATTCCGGCGGAAATCCGGGAGGAGTTGCGGCAGCGGCTGGAGCGGGAAGGGGAGGGGGCCTTGCATGCGGAATTGACCCGGCTCGATCCGGACTCTGCCCGCCGCATCCCGCCGGGCGACCGCCAGCGCCTGCTCCGCGCCTTGGAGATCGCGGCTGCCACCGGCACGCCATGGTCGCGCTATCTGGCGGCAGGGGAGCAGCGGCCGCTTTTGGACAACGTCCTCGTCATCGGCCTCGATTGCGAGCGCGAACGGCTCTACGAGCGGATCAACGCCCGGGTTGGCCAGATGGCGGCCGCCGGGCTCCGCGAGGAGGTGGAGAAGGTGCTGGCCATGGGCTATGCCCCCTCGCTCAAGCCCTTGCAATCCATCGGTTATCGGCATATGATCGAATATCTGCGCGGCGCCTGGGGATGGGAGGAGGCCCTTGCGCTTCTGGCCCGCGACACGAGGCGCTACGCCAAACGGCAACTTACCTGGTTCCGGCACATGGCCGGAGTGCGGTGGTTTTCGCCCGACCAGGTCGACGCGGTCCGCATGGCGGCGGACCATTTTCTCGCGGCGTGTCCCGGGGCGCGCCGTTGACGGGCCAGGCCCACCGGATCTGGCCGCGCGAATCCATTGTTTGTGCAGGGCGCAGGGGGAAAGCGGATGAATCTGCCCAATTGGATCACCCTTATCCGGGTGCTGCTGGTGCCGCTCTTTGCCATCTTCGTGCTGGAGGGGGACTACGAGTCCGCTTTTTTCGTCTTCCTTGCCGCCGGGATCAGCGACGGCCTCGACGGCTTCCTGGCCCGGGTGCTCAACCAGAAGAGCAGGCTCGGCGCGGTGCTCGACCCCATCGCCGACAAGGCGCTCCTGGTCACCGCCTTTGTCATGCTGGCGGTGGTGGGGCTCATTCCCTCCTGGCTCACGGTGCTGGTGGTGAGCCGCGATGGCATCATCGTGGCCGGGATCGGCATCCTGATGTTCAACCGGCACGAGGTGACCATCCGCCCTTCCTATCTCAGCAAGACCACCACCCTGATGCAACTCGCCACCGTGGCCTTTGCCCTGGGGCATCAGCATCTGCCGGCACTCCTGCCGCTGGGCCGGCCCCTGCTGGTACTGACTGCCGGGTTGACCCTGCTTTCCGGGGCCCATTACATCGCCAGGGGATTCAGGATTCTCGGCGAGCCGGCGGGCGGCTGCGGCGGGCCCCGGGAAGGGGCATGACGCCGGAAGCTCCAGGAATTCACGAGTTGCACGGACAATCAACCGGTTAAGCGGCAGATGTCAACCACCTTGACAACTCTCTCTCCCTCCCTGCCTTGGCCGATCAGGTCTTGCGACCGCGGCGAGTGCGCCCGCCTTGCCTCCGAGGCCGGGGTGCCGGAGGCGGTGGCCGCGCTCCTTCTCAACCGCGACATTACCAGCCCGGAGGCGGCCCGCGCCTTTCTCCATCCCTCTTTAAGCGATCTGCCGGCCCCAAATCTCATGCAGGACATGGCCAAGGCGGTCGAGCTGGTGACAGGGGCCATCAGGGAAGGGCGGCCGATCGTCATCTACGGCGACTACGACGTGGACGGCCTGACCGGCAGTGCCGTGCTCTCTCTCTTTCTCCGCAGGGCCGGGGCCACGGTCCAGGCCCTGCAGCCCGATCGCCTCCGGGATGGCTATGGCCTGCACGCCCACCTTCTGGCCGAGGTGCGAAAGGGGATTCCTCCCGAGGCGATGCCGCTCCTCATTACGGTGGACTGCGGCATCACCAGCCACGAGGCGGTGGCCGCGGCCAGGGAACTCGGCTTTACGGTGATCGTCACCGACCATCACCAGCCCGAGGCGGAGCTGCCGGCGGCGGACGCCGTTCTCAACCCCCATCGGCCGGATTGCCCCTTTCCCTTCAAGGATCTGGCCGGGGTAGGCGTGGCGTTCTACCTCGTCATGGGGCTGCGCAGCCGGCTCGTTGCCGAGGGGTTCTGGGAGTCGCCGCCCAATCTCAAGGAGTATCTGGATCTGGTGGCTCTGGGCACCGTGGCCGACATGGTCGAATTGACGGCGGTGAACCGGGTGCTGGTCAAGGCGGGGCTGGAGGTGCTCACCCGGCGCAAACGGGTGGGGGTCGCGAGCCTTGGCGCCATCGCCGGCCTGAGCGGGGCCATCCGCGGCGACGACATCGCCTACCGGCTGGCGCCGCGCCTCAACGCCGCCAGCCGGCTCGGCAGCGCCGCGGCCGCCTTCGTTCTGCTCACCACCGAGGATCAGGAGCAGGCCCGGCTGCTGGCCCAGGAACTCGACCAGGCCAACCGCCGGCGCCGGGAGCTGGGAGAGACACTCTATGACGCTGTGCAACCGCGGGCACAGGCAGCGGTGGCCGCGGGCAAAGGGATACTCATCTTTGCCGACGAGGGGTGGCACCCTGGCGTGTTAGGCATCGTGGCCACGCGGCTGACCAGGGAGTTCCATCGCCCCGCGCTGGTCTTTGCCATCCGGGACGGGGTGGCCAAGGGGTCCGGCCGTTCGGTGGAGGGGATCGATCTTTTGGGGATGCTGGCATGTGCCGCCGGAACGCTCCAGGGCTATGGCGGTCATCCCATGGCGCTGGGCGCGACCCTGGCGGTGGAGGATCTGCCGGAGTTCGTCGCCACCATGGAGGGGGTTGCCGCCATGGTCAGGCCGGCGGTGGCTCCTTTGCTCACGGTGGAATTGCTGCCCGGCAACAAGGAACTCAACGAGCTGATCGCGTGGTATCCGCAGTTGGAACCCTTTGGCGTCGGCAACCCGGAGCCGATCCTGGCCGGCCAGGGGGTGCCGCACAACGTCAGGGTCGTGGGCGGCAGGCATGCCAGATTCCAATGGCCGCTTTCGGGGCAACACCATGAGGCCATTCTCTTCAATCGGATCGTGGAGCAGCAACCGGGGAATGGCCAGGCGGCCACGCCGGTCTCCTTTGCCTTTTCGCTCCGGCGCAATGCCTTCCAGGGCCGGGAGAACTGGCAGCTCCACGGCCATGACATCAGCAGCCAACCACCTGATTTTTAATTATTTTCTTTTGTTTTACATAATATACATTATGCGACATTGCAGATGGCGGGCCAGCCTGGCCGGGCTTTCTGAAAAACGGCAAATATCCCCTTGAAACAGGAGCATTTTCTTTTGTTTTCTGGTACAAAGAGTGCGCCGGAAAAACGGCTGGACACTTTCATGGAATGACGAAATAACAAGCTGATAACAAACATATCGGAGAAAAAGGATGAATCGTGACATCTACCAGGAGCCCCTGGTCAGCCGGTACACCAGTCCGGCCATGCAGGCCCTTTTTTCGGAGCGCACCAAGTTCGAGACCTGGCGCCGCTG
>JBFLYY010000183.1:0-2710 GCA_040756495.1 Thermodesulfobacteriota bacterium
CAAGCGACCCCAGGATCTTGCAACAGGCGCGGCAGACGCAGTCGATGAGTCGCGCCTCCACCACCTTGGCGTAGAGGGGCGCAAAGGGCTTTTGCGGGTCGGCCAGCTCCTTGATGAGCCGGGTGGCGGCGCCTTCGATCACCATCTTCACCTCGATGCCCCGCTTCTGCATGTCGAGCGTATTGAGCAGGGCATGGGCGAAGCAGGCAGCCTCGCCGGTCAATGCAAGAACAACGACCTTTTCCGTCATGGGGATTCTCCTGCTTGGGTTGGGCGCCGGCAGCCGGCAAGCGGTCACATCAGGATTTTAGCAGAATCCGCATGCCCGTGGAATAGCCGGCCCAGCGTATTGCCCGCGAGGGATTGAGGGCGCCGGGAGGTGCCGTTGCCCGTTCCGGTCTGGCTGCGGTTTTGGGCCGCGGCACTTTGCTGCGTGCCTTTCCGGTTCGCGGGGCGGGGGACAAAAAGTTGCAATCTCGTCGATTTTATTTCTCTTTTTTTCTTTTGTTGTGCTATGGTGGGGCACTTGTACGGGGGTCCGGGGGGATCCCGTGCACCGCTCTGGATAGCGGCTTTCCATCAGGATTCGCGGGCAGGACGTGTCTTGCCCGCGGCGTTTGCACAAGGAGAACAAGGAGGAGGTGTTTGCGTGAAAAAACGGCTTATTGCATGCATGGCGTTGGCCGTGCTCGCCGCGCTGCCGGGAGTCGGCGTTGCGAGTCAGGCTCTGTTCCTGCAGAAGTGCGGGGCCTGCCACAAGAAGGGGGGAACTGCCGCGCCGATCAACCCCGCGGACAAGGCGGGGCAGGTGTGGGTAAAGTACTTTGAGCGCGGCCGTCATCCCGGCGATCCCGGGGCAAGCGGCGGCGATCTCAAGGCAATCGTTGACTACCTGAAATCCCACGCCGCCGACAGCGACCAGCCGGCCGCCGCGGTCATCCCGAAATAATTGAACCTTCTGAAGGAGGAGGAGACGTGAAGAGAATATATCTGACCATGGGCGCGCTGCTTGTCTGGAGCAGCACCGCCTTTGCCGGCGCCGGTGGCGACACGGTCACCATCCCGGCCGACGACTACAAGGCGATCATGCAGCAGTTGAAGGCCCTGCAACAGCGGGTCGATACCCTGGAGAGCAAGGGCAAGGTGGCCGGCGATTCGGCCGAACGCAAGCAGGCCGCCGCCATTCCCGGCAAGCTCGAAAAGGACGTGCAGGATATCTACGCCACCCTCGATGCGGTGGAGACCAAGGCCCTCAAGGATCGTCTCAACCTGGGCGCGGAACTGCGCACCCGCGTGGACAGCATCAAGGTCAAAAACAAGGAGTTGGGCACCAGCGTTCATAGCATCGAACACAACGACAATCACTGGAGTAACCGTTTCCGGCTGAATATGGATGCGGAGATTCGGAAGAATCTGCTCTTTACCGGCCGCCTGACTGCCTACAAGAATTTTGCCGATGCCGACACCAACACCCTGAGTAACGATTCCAACCAGGCCCATCTGCCCGGCGACAGCGGCATCAAGCTGGACCGCGCCTATATCGACTGGATTCCGGAGGGCATGCCGGTGCCGCTGGCCATCACCTTTGGCCGCCATCCTTCCTCCGAAGGCCCGCCAGGCGAACTCAAGGAGAACCGCAAGCGTCAGTCCACCTACCCGTCCTTACTCTTTGACGGCGAGGCGGATGGCGTGGTCGCCACCATCGGGCTGGAGCGCTACCTGGGCTGGAAGGATTCCGGGATCCGTTTTGCGTGGGGCAAGGCCTATCAGGATGACGACAATTCGGTGAGTTATCTCGAAGACTACAGCCAATCGCTGGATGACACCAATATCTACGCCATGTTCTTCGAATCCCAGATTCCTGGGGTTCAGGACAGCCTTTTGGTGTTGAGCGCCCTGCGGGCGAGCGATATGCCGGCCGAGTCGAAATACATCGGCGACGCCAACAATACGGCAAAGGGCAACATCGGGGATCTGGATCTGTACGGCATCCATGCCCAGGCCAACAAGGTGGCGGGTTCCAACTTCGATGCCTTCCTTTCGACCGGCCTGAGCCATACGCACCCCGACGGCACGATTTCCTTTAACGGTCATAATTACGGCCTGCTTACCACGGATGAGAATGCAAGTCATACCGGCTGGGCCGCGTATGCCGGCTTACGGTACAACATCGCGTACAAGCCGCTCAACGACCCCAAGGTCGGCTTCGAGTTCAACCATGGCAGCGATTACTGGTTCAGCTTTACCTGGGGCAGTGCCGAGTTGTATAACAAACTCGCCGTGCGCGGTGATGTGTACGATGTGTACTATATCCAACCGTTTAACGAGAATTTGTATGGCCGACTGGGTGCCACCTTCATCGATTACGACTACAAGATGAGCGGCATGCATATTGGCGATTTCGGCGGCAATACCGAGGAGGAGTTGACCAACTTCTATTTCCTCCTCGACGCGCGCTTCTAACCGCAACTCTTCCGGTCCGGCAGGGGCCATGGTCGGGTCTGCCGGCCATGGCCCTTTTTTTCTTTTCTCGCGGGCCGGCGGAGATTATTTTCTGAAAAGGTGGTTGTTCTCGCCAGCGAGCGGGAGGTGTCCATGGCGCGGAAAAGGACGGGCTGGTTGCTGGTGCTGGTCGGGATGCTGGCTGTGGCCGGTTGCGCGGTCAATCCGGTCACCGGTCGTTCCGAACTCGCCATCTACCAGATGAGCG
>JBFLYY010000184.1:0-2218 GCA_040756495.1 Thermodesulfobacteriota bacterium
CCACATAGCCCACATAGGCCAGCAGGAGAATGAACCCCTCCCGCCGCACGATCCGGCGATGGTTGAGCAGGGCAAAGGGAAGAAGCACCACGGCAAAGGTGGTCATGACGAGAAGGTCGGCAAGCCCCTCGGCCGGGATGGCGATGGGCCGGATGGTGGCGCTCAACCCCGCGACAAAGAGGAGGTTGAAGATGTTGGAACCCACCACGTTGCCCACGGCGATGTCGGTCTGCCCCCGCCAGGTGGCGACCAGCGAGGTGGCCAGTTCCGGCAGGCTGGTGCCCACCGCCACCACGGTAAGGCCCACCACCGCCTGGGAAATCCCGATTTCCAAGGCCAGACGGCTTGCGGCATCCACCGTCACCCGGCCGCCCAGGACCAACCCCGCCAGCCCCACCGCGATCAACAGCCACTGCACCGTATAGGAATGGGCCCCAGCGCCGGACAATGAGGCCGAGGCCTCCCGCACCAGGGCATCGCTTTTGCGTTTCCGCAACACGTCGCCGATGGTGTAGTAGAGGAAGACGCCAAAGAAGAGGAGCAGGATCAGGCCATCGGCCCGGTCGTAGAACGGGACGGTGCCGCGCAGCACCGGATCGAAGCCGAGAACCACGCCGCAGGCCGAGGCAAGGAGCATCATCGGCAATTCGCGGGAGATGATCTGGCTTTCGATGTCAAGGGGCTTGAGCAAGGCGGTGAGGCCGACGATCAGGCCGATGTTGGCGATGTTGGAGCCGACGATGTTGCCAAAGGCGATCTCCGACACCCCGGAGAGCGAGGCGGTGACGTTCACCGCCAGCTCCGGGGTGCTCGTGCCGAAGGCGACCACGGTAAGGCCGATGATGAGCGGCGAGACCCCAAAAAGCCGCGCCAGGGCAGAGGCCCCGCGCACCAATGCCTCGGCGCCGCCCACCAGCATGACAAAGCCCGTCACGATCAGGGCAAACTGGACCAACAACTCCATACCGGCTCTCTCCGCGCGCTTTTCCCCCTTTCTCCCACGAACCGGACACCGGCGCAACCGCTTTCTGCCGGCCCTCCTGCCGGCCAGGGCCTCTTTTTTCCGTTTCCCTTTTGCGACCTGCTCTGCAATAATGGGAAAAACCCACGAAGGCCGCCGCGTTTATGGAAACCCGCCTGATCCTCCCCATGCTCCCCCAACCGGACGACACCACCTGCGGCCCCACCTGCCTGCACGCGGTGTACAGCTACTACGGCGACCCCATCGCGCTCAGAAAGGTAATCAGCGAGGTGAGCAACCTCGAAGGAGGCGGCACCCTCGAAGTGCTCCTCGCCTGCCACGCCTTGCAGCGCGGCTACAAGGCCACCATCTACACCTACAACCTGAACATCTTCGACCCCACCTGGTTCACCAACCCGGAGGTCGATCTGGCGGAGAAGCTCCAGTTGCAGCTCGCGGCCAAGAAGAAGCCGAAGCTGGCGGTGGCCACCAGGGCCTATCTCGAATACCTGCGCCTCGGGGGCAAGATCCGCTTCCAGGATCTCAACTCGGCCCTGATCCGCAAGTATCTCAAACAGGAAAAGCCGATCCTCTGCGGCTTGTCCGCCACCTATCTCTACCACTGCGCCAGGGAATGCGGCGAGGCCCTCGACTACGACGACATCCGCGGGGTGTCGAGCGGTCACTTCGTGGTGCTCTGCGGCTACGACATGGAGAACCGCCACGTCCTCGTGGCCGATCCGCTCTACCAGAACCCGCTCCAGGCGGGCCACTACTACGAGGTGCCCATCCACCGCCTCATCGGCGCGATCCTCTTGGGCATCCTCACCTACGACGGCAACCTGCTCGTCATCGAACCCAAGAAGCAAGGCCACTGATTCCTCCCGATGCCCACCACCCTCATCATCGTCGATAACCCGAAATCGTGGCCCCTGGAACTCACAGGGGTGGAGATCGTGCCGGCCCGGCAGTACCTCACCGATCCGGCCTACACGAACCTCAAGCACACCAAGGTCTTCAACCTCTGCCGCTCCTACCGCTACCAGGCCGTGGGCTACTATGTCTCGCTCCTGGCCGAGGCCCGCGGCCACAAGCCGATCCCGCGCCTCTCCACCATCCAGGACATGAAGTTGCAGACCATTGTCCGCTTCGTCTCCGACGACCTGGACGACCTGATCCAGAAGAGCCTCGGCGCCATCCAGTCCGACCGCTTCACCCTGAGCATCTACTTCGGCCGCAACATGGCCAAGCGCTACG
>JBFLYY010000185.1:0-7777 GCA_040756495.1 Thermodesulfobacteriota bacterium
CGGTGGCGGCCGGAGATACAACGACCCCCTCACCGCCGCCGTTTTTGGGCGTCAGGACATCCTTTCCCTTGCGGGACGTCGGGGCCTGTGATAAAAGGTCGTCTCACCGCACCGTTACTCTTTTAATGAATTGGTGACGACACCCCACGCAGCGCGGCCGACCCACAGTGACTACCAGCATCCGGCGGTGGACCGCCACGCATCTTGCCGTCTTCTTCCTGTCGATCAGCCTTGCCCTGTCGCTCTTCATCGGCCTCACCCTTTACTTCTTCGTCTTCCTCGACATCCCGGACATCCGCTCCATCGGCGCCTATCAGCCCTCCGCCACCTCCTTTGTCTACGACAACCAGGGCAAAATCGTCGCCCGCATCTTCCGCCAGAACCGGATCGAGGTGGGGCTTGCCACCCTGCCGCCCCTGCTGCCCAAGGCCTTTGTCGCGGCGGAGGACGCCCGTTTCTACGAACACAGCGGCGTTGACGGCTGGTCGATCCTGCGGGCCGTCGTCCACAACCTGCGAACCGGCGAACGCGGCCAGGGCGCCAGCACCATCACCCAGCAGGTCGCCCGCGTCCTGCTGCTCTCGCCGGAAAAGACGTACACCCGCAAGATCAAGGAAGCGATCCTCGCCTTCCGCATCGACCGGGCACTCAGCAAGGACGAAATCCTGCACATCTACCTCAACGAGATCTATCTCGGCAGCGGCGCCTATGGCGTCGAGGCGGCGGCGCAGGTCTATTTCGACAAGCACGCCACCGACCTCAATCTCGCCGAAATCTCGCTCCTGGCCGGCCTGCCCCAGGCCCCCAGCCGCTACTCCCCCTTCCGCAACTACAAGCTCGCCAAAAGTCGCCAGGCCTATGTCCTGAACCGCATGACCGAGGAAGGCTTCATCACGGCGGACGCCGCGCAGAAGGCCTACAAGCAGCCGCTGATCTGGGGGCCGACCACTGCCTATGCCGAGGAGAACAACTACTTCATCCAGCACGTCCGCAACTACCTGGAGGAACGCTACGGCGAGGAACGGCTCATCAACGAGGGGCTGCGCATCTACACCACCCTGGATCAGAAACTCCAGAAAGAGGCGGTGGCGGCGGTCAAACGCGGGGTGGCCAACTGGGCGACGCGTCAGAAGGATCATGTGGCAGCCGGCTCCCCCCAGGCGGCACTTCTCGCCATGGAGGCGCGCACCGGCATGGTCCGGGCGCTGGTGGGCGGCACCGATTTCTCCCGCAGCCAGTACAACCGCGCCACCCAGGCAAAACGCCAGCCCGGCTCGGCCTTCAAGCCGATCATCTACGCCGCGGCCTTGAACCGCGGCATGACGCCGGCCTCGGTCATCAACGATGAACCCCTGCGCCTGCAGGGCGCCAGTGCCGGGGTCCGCTGGGAGCCGAAAAACTTCGACAACAAGTACCACGGGCCCACCTCGCTGCGCGATGCCCTGGTCTATTCCCGCAACATCGTCACCGTGAAGATCCTCCAGGAGATCGGGGTAGCCAACGCCATTGCCATGGCACGGGATCTCGGCATCACCTCGCCGCTCAACTCCGACCTCTCCCTGGCCCTGGGCACCTCGGAACTCTCCATGCTGGAACTCACCGCGGCCTATGCCGTCTTTGCCAACGGCGGCGACTACCACCAGCCGATCTTCGTCACCAAGGTCACCGACAAAAACGGCGTCACCCTGGAGGAAAACAACGCCGAAGCGAGGCGGGTGCTCGACCCGCAGGTCGCCTACCAGATGAGCCGCATCATGCAGGGGGTCATCGCCGAAGGTACCGCCAGGAACATCCGCAGCCTCGGGATTCCCGCCGCCGGCAAGACCGGCACCACCGACCGCTATATGGATGCCTGGTTCATCGGCTACACCCCGGAACTGGTCACCGGCGTCTGGGTCGGCTTCGACCAGAAGGCCCCGCTCGGCAGGAACGAAACCGGCGGTCAGGCGGCGGCGCCGATCTGGCTTGAGTTCATGGGCACCGCCCGCAAGGTTTACCCGGCCACCGACTTTGCCAAACCCGAGGGGGCGACGATCGAAGGCGAAGAGAGTGGACCGGCCGGAACGGCGGTCGAGGGGGGTGATCCGGAGATCATCGAGGAGAACGGCATCGCCGCCCCGGCACTCGAAACCGGCGGCCAGGCAGTGACGCCATAAAAAAGGCCCCGGTCCTTGCGGAGAACCGGGGCCTCATCGGAATGCATCCCTTTTCGCGCGGCGTTACGCGGCTCCCTTCCGCCGGCGCGGCATGTTCTTCAACTCATCGACCCCATAATAGACCACGGTGAAGTTGCCCACCAGATCCTGATGCAGGGCCTCGACGTCCGCCTGCTTCTCGGTGGTGATGCGGATGGAGACCCGCTTCATCCCCTGGGGCGCATCCTCGAAAGAGGTCAGGATGCTGATGACGCGGGTGGTGTACTTGCGCAGGGTCTCGATGACCTTGGTCACCGCGCCCGGTGCGTCGGGCAGGTCGAAGACGTACTGGCGGGCACCATCCTTGATGCCGGTGCTGTGGATGAAGCCGCGCAGAATGTCGGTCTCGCTGAGCAGGCCGACCAGATGGCCGACGTCGTCAACGATGGGAATGCCGGAAATCTTGTCCTCCAGCATGACCAGGGCGGCCATCTCCAGGCTGTCCTTGCCCCGCAGGGTAAGAGGAGCGGCGGTCATGACATCCTTCACCTTCATCTCGGACATCAGATAATAGAGTTCGTGGATGTCGAGCGACGTGGTCTTGGAGGGCGAGGCGTCCTTGACGTCGCGGTCGGTGACGATGCCAATGAGCTTGCCGTGGGAAACCACCGGCAGCCGGCGGATGTTGTTCTCCTTCATGATCCGGGTGGCGCGCATGAGGGACGTATTCTCGTCAACGGTGAGCACGTCCTTGGCCATCCAATCTTCAATCAACATGTTCTCCTCCTCGATTGATGTCGCGCAGCCGCCGGAATGGCGCGCGAACGGGTTCTCCCTTTATATAAAATATTACACCCCGTCCCGCAAGAAATAGGAAGGGCGCCCAAGCCTCTTTTTCCGCCCCCGCCCGCCGGGGAAAGAGGGAAGGGATCGCACTGCCGCCGGGCAGCCACCGCCGCCATTGCTCCTACCCCGGCGGCACCGCGGCGGTGCCGGCCGACTTTTCCCTTGCGAAGTGGCCGACCAGCTGGTAAGCAGGAGGAGCCCCGAGCGAGCCATGACCACCCCGCACCGGACCAAGCGATGAGACCTCCGCGCCCCCTGAACGACGAACAACTTGCCGGCCTGCTCCATTTCGTGGCGGCGGCAGAGAAGGCGGTGTGGCTTGAGACCAGCCGGCCGGGCAGCGGGGACCACCGCTCCCTCCTCTTCTCGGCGCCGGTGGCGATACTGACCTGCACGACCCAAAACCCGCCGGCTCTCTTCTTCAAAGCGGCAGAGGAGCACCTCAACCAGGGCTACCACCTGGCCGGCTGGTTCGCTTACGAGTTCGGCTACCTGCTGGAGCCGGTGCTCAGCCGGCTGTTGCCGGAGGGGGCCACCCCGCTGGCCGTGCTCGGCGTCTTTCCGCCGCCGCTTATCTTCGATCATGCCTCCGCCACCTGGAACCGCACGCCACCCTGGTCCGCCCCCGCGGAAGGCGCCGCGACGGAGGGCTACACCCTCACCAGCCTGCGGTTCAGCGAGAGTGCGGAACGCTATCGCGCCAACCTGGAGCGGATCAAGGAATACATCGCGGCCGGCGACACCTACCAGGTCAACTATACCCTGAAACTCCTCTTCGACTTTGCCGGCTCGCCAGCCGCCCTCTACACCGCCCTGCGCCGCAACCAGAGCGTGGCCTACTCCGCCTGGCTCAAGCTGGGGGAGGAGCAGATCCTCTCCTTCTCGCCGGAACTCTTCTTCCGGAAGGAGGGCGACCGCTGCACCGTGCGTCCCATGAAGGGAACGAGCCGCCGGGGAGTGACCCCCGAGGAGGACGCCCTGCGCGCCGCCTCTCTCCGGCACGACGCGAAAAACCGCAGCGAGAACGTGATGATCGTCGATCTCCTGCGCAACGACCTCGGCCGCCTCTGCCGCCAAGGCACGGTGCGCGCCCGCTCCCTCTTCGACATCGAGACCTACGAGACGCTGCACCAGATGACCTCCACCATCGAAGGCGAGTTGCGGCCTGGGCTTGGCCTCGCGGAACTCTTCCAGGGCCTCTTCCCCTGCGGTTCCGTGACCGGGGCCCCCAAGATCCGCACCATGGAGATCATCCGCGAGCTGGAAGGGGGACCGCGCGGGGTTTACACCGGCGCCATCGGCTATCTCGCGCCGGATGGCAGCGCGCTGTTCAGCGTACCGATCCGCACCGTGGTGCTCCGTGGCAATGGGGGGGAGATAGGCATCGGCTCCGGGGTGGTGAACGATTCGGACCCGGAACGGGAGTGGCGGGAATGCCAGTTGAAGGGCCGTTTCCTGAGTCAGCCCACGCCGCCTTTTGAACTGATCGAGACCATGGCCTGGCTGCCCGGCGAAGGGTACTGGCTGCTCGACCTGCACCTTGCCCGCCTCCTTGGCTCGGCGACGCTGCTCGGCTTCCAGACGGACGAGGCGACGATCCGGGGAGAACTCGAGGCGCTGGACCAAACCCTTGGCGGCAGCCAGCGGGTACGACTGACGCTCCGCAAGGACGGCACCATGCGGTTGAGCCAGGGGCCCTGCGAGCCACCCCGGCGGGATCTCGCGGCGGCCTTGGCCACGGGGGAAGCGGCCACTCTGCCGCAGGTGGTCTTTTCGCCGCAGGGCACCGATTCCCGCGAGCCGCTCCGCTACCACAAGACCAGCCGCCGGGAATTCTACGACGCGGAACGCGCCCGCGCCGTGGCAGCGGGTTTTTACGAGGTGCTTTTTGTCAACGAACGCAACGAGGTGACAGAAGGGGCGATCACCACCCTCTTTGTCCGGCGCTCGGGCGCCCTGCTCACCCCACCCCTCGCCTGCGGCCTCCTACCCGGCGTCTTCCGCCGCCACCTTCTCGCCACCAGCCCGCTGCCGGTCGTGGAGACGGTCCTGACCATGGACGACCTCCGCCACGCCGAGGCGCTCTATGTGGGCAACTCGGTGCGGGGCCTCGTTCCGGTCCGGCTGGCCGATCCGCCCGTGCTCGCCGCCCTCCCGGCTAGCGCGCCAGGGTCTTGATCACGTCGCTCTTGCCCACCACCCCCACGAGCTGCGCGCCGCGCAGCACCGGCAGGGTGTGAAACTGACGCTCCGCCATGATGGTGGCGATCTCGTCGAGCGGCGTCTCCTCGCGGATGGTGACCGGATTCCTGCTGCAGATGTCCGCCACCGTGGCGCCGGTCATCTTGCTGATCTCCCGCTCCACCGCCTTGGCGCTTTCGAGAAAGATCACCGAATCGAGGATGGTGATGGCGGTGGGGATGTGGATCTTCTTGGCCTGGTCGATGAGGTCGCTCTCGGTGACCACCCCCAGGAGCTGACCGGCCGCATCCACCACCGGCGCCCCGCTGATCTTCTTCTCGTGCAACAGGGCCGCCAGCCGCTCCACCGGCATCTCCGGCGGGACAGTGACCACCGTCGCGGTCATGATCTCTTTTGCCTTCTGCATCGCGTGTCTCCTTGGTCGTTCACTTCGCTTGCATCACCTGCCGGAAGGCCCTGGGCAGGGCCGCGGCCAATTCCGAGGCCAGAAAACCAAACTGCACGCCGTATTCCGTTGCCAGCAGGTCGCCGGCCAGGCCATGGACGTGGACTCCGAGGCAGGATGCCTCCCACGGCGCCAGCCCCTGGCAAAGGAGCCCGCCGATAAGCCCGGCGAGCACATCCCCCATGCCGCCGGCGGCCATGCCGGGATTGCCGGTGGAGTTCACGGCCAGCCGGCCGTCCGGCGCGGCGATGACCGTCCCCGCTCCTTTCAGCACCACCCAGACCCGGTATTCCCTGGCCAAAGCCACGGCCGCCCTCCGGCGATCCTGCTGGACCGCCGCCGTGCTCTTGCCGAGCAGCCGTGCCATCTCGCCGGGGTGGGGGGTGAGGATGCGCGGGGCATTGGCCTTGCCCAGGAACTCCGGCGCGCCGGCCAGGATGTTCAGGGCATCGGCATCCACCACCAGGGGCAGGGTCACCTCCTGATAAAGGCGTTTGACCAACCGGGCGGTCCCGGCGGCGGTGCCAAGGCCAGGCCCCACGACCAACACCTGCTTGCGCAAGAGCGCCTCGGCCACCACATGGTGGTCGGCATCGAGCGGCGCGGTGGTGGAGGCGGGCAGCACCACGGTCATCGCCTCGGGCAATGCCGCCTCGAAAATCGGGTTGAGCGGCTCCGGCACGCACAAAGTCACCAGCCCCACCCCACTGCGCAAGGCACCGTGGGCCGCGAGCAGGGCCGCCCCGGTCTTGCCTTCGGAGCCGGCCAGAAGCAAAAGGTGGCCATAGGTTCCCTTGTGGCCCGCAGGCCGGCGTCGCGGCAACCAGCCAGCCACCGTTTTCGCCTCCAGGAATTCCAAGGCGACTCCGGCCTGGGCGACCGCCTCGGGCGGGATGCCGATGTCGAGCACCTCGACCACTCCGGCAGCCTCGCGGCCCGGTTCGATCACCAGACCGGGCTTGGCCAGTCCGTACGTACAGGTCAAGTCGGCACGCACCGCGGCCCCGAGCGTCTCGCCGCTGTCGCTGTCGAGGCCCGAGGGCACGTCCACCGCCACCACGGGGCAAGAAAACTCGTTGATCCGCCGGATCGCCTCGGCGAAATGGCCACCCGCCTCGCGGGTAAGGCCGGTGCCAAAGAGGGCATCCACCACCAGATCGCTTCTGGCCAACTCATGTTCCGCATCGCGCAGATCCGCCTCGGAAAGAACCGTCACCAAGGGAATCGGCAGTTCCCGCACCGCCTTGAGATTGAGCGCCGCGTCCCCGCGCACCGTCTCGGCCGCGACGAGCAGCAGCACCCGGGGCCTGGCGCCTCGCTGATAGAGGTGGCGGGCCATCACCAGCCCGTCACCACCGTTGTTGCCCGGCCCCACGAAGATGGAGACCACCTTGCCGGCGAGCGGGCCGTAATGGCGGGCCATGCTTTCGACGGTGCCGTGGCCGGCGTTCTCCATCAGCACCGCACCGGGGATGCCAAAGCTCTCGATGGCAATCCGGTCGCAGGCCCGCATCTGTTCCGCTGTCGCCAGTTGCATACGCCCTCCTGCCCCACCATACCATAGGCTGCCGCCCGATTGCCAGCGCCGTGCGGCAGTAGGTTGCCGGCCACCCTGGCCGGCCCAGACAGGCCGCCCCCACAGCAAATCCTGTTGCGTTCTCCCGCGGCGACGACTATATTCGGAAGTCTTGCAACAATCTCCCGCAGCGCCCTCGTAGCTCAGGGGATAGAGCACAGGATTCCTAATCCTGGAGTCGCAGGTTCGATTCCTGCCGGGGGCACCAGCCATCCTTGCCGCTTTTGTAGCGCCTCGCTTCCTCTTCCACGCTATACCACAGAACGAACAAAGCCCCTACCGTGCGAGGTTCGCCACGCCCCTTTACGATATGTTCACCGTTGCCGCCTTTCTCCTGCTGGCCCTCGACCATGTCCATGTCTCTCTGGCGAGTCGCCGCTCGCCCACCATCACCTCCTTTGCCCGCAACGCCCAGACCCGCAACAGCCGGGTGCAGAACATCAGGGAGCACAACCACGACATCCTGGCGGTCCAGACCCTGCGCAACCGGACTTTTGGCCGCGAGCTTTCTCGCCTCCACCGCCATCCTCATCGCCCTGGCCGTCTGGCCCCTGAGCCCGGACTGGCTCTTGG
>JBFLYY010000186.1:0-6802 GCA_040756495.1 Thermodesulfobacteriota bacterium
TCAGGGGCAATTATAAGCCCATGCCGTGGAATTGCCACGGTTATTTCATGCTACACCCCGCGGTTCCGCCCCGGCCAGAGCAGGGTGTGGAGCTGGAGCTGGAGGCGGACCGCCAGCCCGTCGGCAAGGAGCCATTGGGCGAGGTCGGCAGGGGGGAGTTCCGCCACCACCGGCGAGAAGTGGATGGCAAAGCGGCCGACGAGGCCGTGGCGCCGCACGAAATCGGCGGCCCACTCGTAGTCGGCCCGCGAGGCGAGGACGAACTTCAGTTCGTCGGTGGGCCGGAGCCGCTTGAGGTTGGCAGGATCGAAGCGGTCGGCCATCCCGCTCCCCGGGCATTTGACGTCCAGGACGGCGACCACCCCGGGGGGCACCCGGTCGATGGCGAGCGAGCCGTTGGTTTCAAGGAGCACGGTGCGGCCGCTGGCGAGCAGCTGTTCCATGAGGGGAGAGATCCCTTCCTGGAGGAGGGGTTCGCCGCCGGTGATCTCCACCAGGGCGGTGGCGGGATACTGGTCGATTTCGGCCAGGATGGCGGACAACGTCCAACGGGTTCCCGGCTCTTCGTAGGTATAGCGGGCGTCGCACCAGCGGCAGCGCAAGTTGCAGCCGGCGAGCCGGACAAAGACGCAGGGGATGCCGGCATAGGAAGACTCTCCCTGGATGCTGTAGAAGATCTCGGAGAGGGTCAGCGCTGGCCCGCCTGTCGCCGCCTGGTCCAAGACCGTGCCGCTGGGCTGTGGTGCGCCTGGCAACACCATCACTCGTGGTAGGTCACGCCGGAGGTGTCGGTTTCCCGCACCGTGACGCTGGAGGGGTGGTAGCGCCCGGTGGTGAGCGTCTTCTTGAGTTCCCCGAAGATATGGCGGGCCAGGTTCTCCGACGAGGGGTTTTGGCTCTTAAAGGCGGGGTGTTCGTTGAGGTCGGTGTGGTCGAGGGTGTCGATGACCTCCTTGGTTGCCGCCTTGAGCGCGCGGAAGTCGATGCCCATGCCGAGTTCGTCCAGCTCGGTGGCGCGGACCGTCACCGTCACCTTCCAGTTGTGGCCGTGGGGCTTTTCGCAGTTGCCCGGATAGTTGCGCAGGTGGTGGCCCGAGGAGAAGTGGGTCTCGATGAAGATGTCGAACATGGGGGCGTTCCTCCCTTCGGACGTTGCGGAGTCAAGCCGCCGCAACGGTAAAGTTCCCTTGAAAAACAGCGTCTTTTTGACTATGAAGGACAGACGGTCGCGCCCGCTCCGAAGGCGGATCTGCCCGACCGGCAATGCCCCTATTTGTACCTGATGTCGGCGAAAATAAACAGGGGAAAGAGCAGCCAACCCGGGATACCCGGTCAGCAAGGAGAAGTCCTATGGCAGTCATCGCGCCCTTTCGCGGCCTGCGGTACAATCTGGCGAAGATTCCCAACATGGAGGCGGTGGTCACCCCGCCCTACGACGTGATCGACGCCGGGGCGCAAGCCGCCTTCATGGCGAAGAATCCCTACAACATGATCCACCTCGACCTGAGCAAGAACGTGAAGGCGGATCAGCTCACCGAGGCGCGCTATGCCGGGGCGAAGCAGCTCTTCGAGGCGTGGCAGGCCGAGGGAGTGCTGGTGCGGGACGAGCAGCCGGCGATCTATATCTACCACGTCGAGTATGGCCTGCCCTCGGGCGAGCGGCGGACCAGGAAGGGGTTGCTCGCCCAGGTGCGACTGGCCGAGTTTTCCGAGGGGATCGTCAAGCCCCACGAAAAGACCTTTGCCAACGTCACCGGCGACCGGTTGCGGCTGCTCGATACCTGCCACGCCCAGTTCAGCCCGATCTTCTCCCTCTATTCCGACGCAGAGGGCGCGATATTGGCCCGCCTGGACGCGGGGAAACCCGAAGCGCTGTGCAGCGCCACCGACCACGACGGCTGTGTGCATCGGCTCTGGCGCGTGACCGAGCCGGCGGCACTCACGGCCGTGCAGGAGATGTTCCGGGAGAAGGCGCTCTACATCGCCGACGGCCACCACCGCTACACTACGGCCCTGCAGTTCCGGGCCCTGATGCGGGAACGGCTCGGCAGCGTGCCGCCGGAGAGCCCCTACAACCACACGATGATGTATATCTGCCCCATGGAGGAGCCTGGGTTGGCCGTGTTGCCCACCCACCGGCTGGTGCGGGCGCCGGGCCGCCTGGCGGTCGAGGATCTCCTGGCCCGGTTTGCCGAGGCCTTCGGCGTGGAGGAGATCGACGGCGGCGGCCGCGAGATGCTCATCGCCGAACTCTTCGACAGGATGTCCGAGGCCGCGGCCGGCCAGACCCGCTTCGGCTTCTATCACGCGGCAGCGGATCGCTCCTTTCTGCTCACCATGAAGGAGGGCGCCATGGAGCGGCTGGCCGGCCACCATCCGGAGGCCCTGCGCGACCTCGACGTGGTGGCCCTCTCCGACCTCATTTTCGACAAGTTCCTGACCCTCGACAAGTCCCGCTGCGTGCAGGGCGATCTCCTTGAGTACTACAGCGACGCGGACGAGGCCCTCGACGTGGCGGTCAAGGAGGTACAGGCCGCCAGTGAGTACACCCCGCTCCTCTTCCTGATGAACGCCACCCTGGTTTCCCAGGTGCGGCGGGTGGCGGACGAGGGGCTCGTCATGCCGCACAAATCCACCTTCTTCTACCCCAAGCTGCTCACGGGGCTCCTGCTCAACAAGATCGTGCCCGACGAGGAAATCCGCTGAAGGTATGACGCCCCAGGCCGCGGTGAGCCACGATACCCTCTTTGCCGGCACGTTGACCTGCCTGCAGCACCGCGAGGGGTATCGGTTCGCGGTCGATGCCGTGCTGCTGGCCCACTTCGCCGCGCCCCGGCCGGGGGAGAGGGTGCTCGAACTCTGCGCCGGCAACGGCGTGGTCTCGCTCATCATGGCCTACCGCCAGCCGCGCCTTGCCATCACCGCGCTCGAACTCCAGCCGCAACTCGTCGGCCTGATGAAAAGCAACGTCGCCCTGAACCGTTATGAGGAACGGATCGCCGTGGTGGAGGGCGACTGCCGGCACCTGGCTACCTGTGTGGTTCCCGGCTCCTTTGACCGGGTGGTGATGAACCCGCCCTACCGCAGGGTTTCGAGCGGCCGCCAGAGTCTTGGCGACGAGGCGGCCAAGGCCCGCCACGAGTTGACCCTGAGCCTCGGCGAGGCCGTGGCCGCCATGGCCCTTGGCGTCAAGAACCGGGGGCGCTGCGTGGTGGTCTATCCGGCCGAGCGTCTGGCCACGCTGATCGCCGCCCTGAAGGAGCGGCGCCTGGAGCCGAAGCGGTTGCAGGTGGTGTACAGCCATCCCGGCGACGACGGCCGGCTGGTTCTGGTCGAGGCGATGAAGAATGGCGGCGAGGAGCTGACCGTGCTGCCGCCTTTCTTCATCCACCAGGCAGCGGGCGGCGCCTACACCGCCGAAATGGCGGCGCTCTACGCCTCGGGCCGCGAGGAAGAAAACCATTGACCTCCGGTTGGGGTTGTGATGTCCTGAAGAAAGGGGTCCGGGCGGAAGGAATGGCCGCAGGAAGGACTCCGCAGGCTGGGAATCACCGCAAAACGGAGGATAGTGCCATGATGCAGCGTACGCGTACGCAACTGACCGTGGGAGTCGCCCTTTTCGTTGTGTTGTCGCCGCTTTTCGCGGCCAGGGCCGATGCCGCCGCCGGCATCGTGCCGGGTTCCCGCTTCGATCGGGGCTCGCAGATGTGCCGGGTGTTGACCTTCTCCAACAGCAGCTGGACCAGCGAGGGGGCGGCGCTTTTCCGGCAGAACTGCAAATCCTGCCACCATCGCGACAACGACAAAGGGGCGCGTTTTCTCCACAACGAGTCCTTCACCTCGCGGGGCTGGGACCGGGTGTTCTTCGAGAAATATCCCAAATGCGCCCGGGATGGCTCCTGGTCCGGCCTGGAGCCGGAGCAGCTGCGGAAGGTGAACGATTACCTCTACCGCAACGCCTACGGCACCTATGACGCCAACAGCGCCGAAAGCTGCGGCTGATGAGAGATTCCTTTCCCGGTCGGGAAAGTCTGAACGCGAAGAAGGCCGGCGGCCCGGACCCATGGACTGAAAGGGGTTCGGGCCGCGCTGCGTTTGCCGCCTTGTTCCCTTGCGATTCGAAAACGGAATTACGCTCTGCCGGCGTCGGTGAGTTCGGCCAGGTGGCTGCGGGCGAAGTCGAGGGTGGGGTCGAGATCCACGGCGATGGCGAGGTGGGCCATTGCCTCCTCGTCCCGGCCGAGCTTGCGCAGGTTGACCCCGAGGTTGGCGTAGTCGATGGCCGAGGCCGGGTTCAGCTCCACGGCCCGGGCGAAGTGGAGCACCGCGGCCGCATGGTCGCCCAGCTTGAAGTGGCAGAAACCGAGCAGGTTGTGGAGGTCCGGCCGTTCCTCGTCGTGGGTCAATCCCTCGTAGAGCGCTGCCAGGGCCTTGTCGTATCTTCCCATCTCCTTGAGACATTCCCCCAGGAAGGAATAGATGTAGGGAACGTCCTCCGCCTCCGGCTTGAGGGAGAGGGCCAGTTCGAAGTGTTTGATCGCCTGTTCGTGCTGGCCCACGGCGACGAGATTCTTGCCCAGGTAGAATTCGAGGTAGTAGGCGTCGGGCAGGAGTTCCCGCAGGCGGATGAGCTGGCGGCTCTGCTCCACCAGGTCGTCGATCCGCTCGTGCACCAGTTTGGCGACGAAGAGGCCGGCGTTCTGGATCATGGAGCGTTCGCGGAAATGGGCGCCCGGCACGATGGTGTAGATGGTCGGCACCTGGAGGTCGGGGTGCATGGTGTTGACCACCAGCACCTCCATGCCGAGTCGTTCGAGGGCGGCGAGACAGCGCTCGATCTCCACCCGCATGTTGTTGTCGCTCAGGTTCGGCAGCTCGTCGATGGCCACGGTGCGGCCGGGTTTGGTGATGTACTCCACCTCTTCCATGGTCAGCGGCTTGGGCAGGCCGCTGGCCACGTAGTTCGATTTGCTCTCGAAGTCGCCGGCCAGCTGGGCCACCTCGGTGAGCGCCCGGATGAGCGCCTTCTCCGGGTCGGGCGTGGTGCCGGCGGTATAGACGATCTCGCTCGTGGCCGGGAAGGTGGAGCGGTCGACGGCCAGGGCGCCCACGGTGGGGATGCCGGTATCGAGGGTGAAGTCGTTGAGGTAGAGTTCGATATTGTGGCGCCGGAACTTTTCGATGAGTTCGCGGGACACCGGATCCTTGAGGGAATCGGGGTCGATGAGGGGCGCCTTGACGCGTTCGCGGGTCACCAGGGCGCAGACGTGGCGTTCGACGATCTCGCTCACGCCCTGGAGGATCGCCTCTTCGTAAGTGTTGCCCGCCGAGGGGCCGTTGAATTCGTTGATCGCGTAGAACCAGCTGAAGGGCACCAGCACCTCTTCGCCCCGGCTCAGGTTGCTGGCCCAGACCCACTGCATGGGCAGATCGGCGATGAGTTCCTCCAGAAGGGCGGGCGGGGTGGTTTCGTCGTGCACCGACTGCAGGAGATAGGCGAGGTCGAGTACCCGTTCGCCCTTGGCCTTGAGCCGGCCGTAGGTGTCGTGGATGAAGTTGGCCGGATTCTTCTTGAAGCTGAAGAAGCTGAACCGTTCGGCCAGTTCCATGCAGGCGCTGGCCTGGGACTGTTCCGGGGTGCTGCCCTTGCCCATCTGCTTCTTGTTGCCGATGGTCTCCCGGGCATCCTTGCCGCAGACGCTGAAATAGACCGGGATGTCGAGGCGGCCGGTGTCGATGCGCCGCACCTCCTGCAGGATGTCGAGGTTGACCTCGCCGAGCCGCTTCTTGAAGCGGTTGACCGTCTCGACGGGGCTGCACACCTTGTCCTGGTCGAAGGTGTACGACTTGAAGCAATCCTGGGGGCGAATCGGTTGCTGTTTCATGGGGCTGCTCGTGCGCATGGTTCTGGTTCGCAATCCGGCCGGGATGGCCGGTGCGGGCGAAGGTCCGATTATGCCCCATGCGGGATGGCTTGTCAAGGAGTCTGCCACAATGTGGCAGTGGCTAGCCGTGGAAAACCAGGAGCCAGGTCAGCACCGCATTGGCGATGGCGAGCAGCACCGCGGCGGAACCGAGATCCTTGGCGCGGCCGGCGAGTTCGTGGTGTTCCGGGCCGATGCGGTCCACCACCGCCTCCACCGCGCTGTTCAGCAACTCGGCGACCAGGATGAGGATGAGGCTGCCAAGGAGCAGGGCCTTTTCCGTGCCGTTGCGCCCCAGCCAGAGGGCGGCGGGGGCCAGGAGAGCCACCGCCATGGTTTCCTGGCGGAAGGCCGCCTCGTGGCGCAGCGCTGCCCGCAGTCCCTTGAGGGACCAGCCCCAGGCGTTCCAGAGTCGGCGCAGGCCGTTGCCGCTTGCTTTGTTCATCGGGGAAGTTCTCGACGGTTCGGGGGAGAGGCAGGGGAAAGTGGGCTAGTGGATCGCCACCACCATGATGTCGAAGTGCAGGGTCTTGCCGGCCAGCGGGTGGTTGAAGTTCACCGTGGCCCGGTTCTGGTGCACCGCGGTGACCTCGCCCTCGATGGCCTCCCCGTCGGGCATGTCGAGCCGGACCAGGGCGCCGGCCATGCGCGATTCCTGGGGCAGCGTCTCGGTGTCCAGCTCGACGATCGCCTCCTGGATGAAGGGGCCGAAGCCCTCTTCCGGCCCGAGGGTCACCTGTTTGCGGTCGCCGACGTGCATCCCTTCCAGGGCCCGTTCCAGGGCAGGGATGATCTCCTCCTTGCCGTGTTCGTATTCCATGGGCTCGCGGGCGGTGGTGACCAGGGTGCCCTGTTCTTCGAGGGTCAGGGTGTATTCC